>SKQJ01000405.1 GCA_007119075.1 Bacteroidales bacterium
AGTTCGACCGAAGGTCAATAAAGCATGAGGGTTCCATCTGAGTGGAATACTGAATATGAATACCATGCCTTAGTAAATAATTGAATATAAATTTAATAACTACACTTTATTCAGATGAAAATGCTTGAAGGAAAAAATGCTCTTGTAACCGGCGGCAGCCGGGGAATTGGGAGGGAGATTGCACTTGTTTTTGCCCGCCATGGCGCCAATGTTGCCTTTACCGACCTTGTATATGATGACAATGCCGGATCGCTTGAAAGTGAGATAAGCGAATTTGGCGTAAAAGGAAAGTGTTATGCATCAAATGCAGCCATTTTCAGGGAGACTGAGGAAACGACCGATGCGGTTGCAAAAGAGTTCGGGGGCATTGATATCCTGGTAAACAACGCCGGTATCACCAAAGACACCCTCCTGATGAGAATGACCGAAGAACAGTGGGATGCGGTGATAAATGTGAACCTGAAATCCGTCTTCAACTTTACCAAATCCGTCCAGAAATATATGCTCAAACAGCGTTCCGGATCAATTATCAACATGAGCTCGGTCGTGGGAGTCAGCGGAAATGCCGGACAATCGAATTATTCGGCCTCCAAGGCGGGAATAATCGGGTTTACAAAATCTATTGCAAAAGAGCTCGGGTCCAGAAATGTCCGCTGCAATGCCATAGCCCCCGGTTTTATAATAACTGAAATGACCGGCAAGCTCCCCGAGGAAGTCCGCAATGCCTGGGTTCAGGGCATTCCCCTTAAACGGGGAGGGACCCCTGAAGACGTGGCAAACCTGACGCTATTCCTGGCTTCCGACCTTTCATCCTATATCAGCGGCCAGGTCATCAGCGTCTGCGGAGGCATGCAGACCTGATCATGACGGGTTGCCGCCTGCAGCACCCAAATGGCCGGACTTAACCCTTGAAGCGCTGTCTGAGCGATAGCAGCTGGCCGGTTGCAAGGGTGACAGCCGCGCCGATAAGCGTATACCAGGTCCACGCCACCGAGGTAAACAGGATGATATAAACCATTACCAGGATGCCGGCAATAAATGCCGGAACGGCATCCCTGAGGACGGGAGCCTTGAAAAGCACGCCCAGGAAAAAAGTTCCCAGGAGCCCTCCGTAGGTGAATGACGCAATGGAAAGGGCCAGCTCTACCACCGTCTGTGGGCTCTGCATGAAAAATACGGCCGATCCCACAAGCAAAAGGCACCAGACAAGCGTTATGAGCCGGGAAACAGCCATTTCGTTATCGCTGGTAAGCCCTTTATAATAGGGGATTACATAATCATACATGGTGGCCGACCCCAGGGCCGTTATCGAGCTTGAAAGAGTCGACATTGCGGCTGCAAACAAAGCGGCAATGATAAGCCCGGTAAGACCCACCGGCATTTCCTCAATTATAAACCGGGGAAACACTTCGTCGGGAAGGATATCTGCTCCGGAATAAAAGACATACAGCAGCGCCCCAAGGAATAGAAACAATCCGAATTGCAGAATTATTATCCCGCCGGTGAGCACAAGGGCTTTCCGGCTGGCTTTGAGCGAACCTGCCGCAAGCAGCCGCTGCACTATCAGCTGGTCGATACCGTGGGAGGCCATCGATAAAAACGCCCCGCCAAGCACACTTGCAATAAAGGTATAGGGGGTGGAAAAAAAGCCTCTCAGGCCCCCCTCAAAGGTGAAGTTGAATATTTCGAATTTCCCGGCCTCGGCAGCAGTCGCAATGCCTCCGGAAAGTCCCCCGCCAAGCTGGCCGCCAACGATTATTATAGCGGCTATAACCCCCGTGAAGTATATGAATAGCTGGACCACATCCATCCACACAACCGCCCTTAGCCCT
This sequence comes from Bacteroidales bacterium, assembly GCA_007119075.1. Taxonomy (GTDB): domain Bacteria; phylum Bacteroidota; class Bacteroidia; order Bacteroidales; family PUMT01; genus PXAP01. The sequence goes on from SKQJ01000405.1 coordinate 1,833, forward strand.
CCCACATAGGTATAGCTCAGCGATACAACCGCTATTAGGAAAATGGAACCAACATAGATCCAGTGGGCCTGCAGATTTTCAGCGATAAAGGTATTCTGAAGGATCAGCGCAAGGGGTATAGCCGTGGCAAACAGCCTGACGCCGTCGGCGGCCAGCCGGGTAAGCATAAAAACCCCAGAAGCCAGATTTTTCATCGGGGTGCCGAACCTGTTAGCCAGAAATGTATAGGCAGTGCCAAGCTCGCCCCTGAAATAGGAGGGGAGGATTATCCATGCCACAGCAGCCCTTCCCAGGAAATAGCCCAGGGTCAGCTGCAGGAAATTCATATTGGTGAGGTAGGCAAGCCCGGGAATGCTTATGAAGGTGAGCGTACTGGTTTCGGTAGCAACAATTGCAAAACAAACAGCCCACCATGGTATTTTTCTTCCTCCGAGAAAATAATCTTTCGTTGAGCCCTGCTTTCCGGCGATTTTGATTCCGAACCAGGTAATTCCGGCAAGATATGCTATTAGTATGGAAGTGTCCAGCCAGGTAAAATGCATCGGGGATGATCCGGTTTAATTCTGATATACGGTTTTCCCGGCAATGATAGCATATTTTATGTTAAAATCCCGGTCAATGATAACAATATCGGCATCCTTTCCCTCTTCGATACTGCCTTTTCGGTCATTTATTCCAAGAATGCGGGCCGGGGCAATTGTTACCGTATCTATGGCCTCCGGGAAGCTGCAACCGGTATATTTCATGAATTTTTTTACGATACTGCCGAGCCCGGTGGTTGATCCGATGAAGGTGCCGTCAAGATACCTGGCCAGCCCGTCTTTCGAGGTATATTTTTTATTGTTGTAAGTATAGGTCCCCTCCGGCAGTCCCATGCCGCTGATGCCATCGGTAATGCAGGCGATGTTCGCGGATCCCTTGAGGTTCCATACCATTTTGAAAAGTCCGGGATGGATATGGTGCGTGTCGCCGATCAGCTCGACGGTTACGCCCGGATGGCCGAAGATTGCGGGCAATGGTCCCGGATCCCGGTGGTGGATGGGACGCATGGCATTGAACAGGTGGGTAACATGGCTTATGCCTGCCTGGAACCCCTGCAGGGTTTCCTCGTATCCTGCATCAGAATGGCCGAATGCGGCAATGATGTCTTTATCCCGAAGCCGGTCGATCATTTCGGTGATGCCGGGAATTTCAGGGGCGACGACCATCATTTTCAATGTACCGGCCGCCTCTTCAATAATTTCTTCAAGTATACGTGCCGAAGGACTTGTAATACTGTCGGGTAATATGCCTCCTCTTTTTTCAGGATTGATAAATGGGCCTTCGACATAGGAACCCAGAAGGGTCGCCCCTCCCAAATCGGTGCCTGTGCACCGGGCGGCAGTCCGGAGATGTGGATTCTTTCCGCCTGGCCTGACCACCATGGCGCTTAAAAAACTTGTGGTGCCCAGCGTGGCAAGGGTTCGGGATATGGCATGAAAGGCCTCGCTGGTTCCGTCGAGACTATCAGAACCGCCCGCGCCGTGTATGTGAATGTCTATCATTCCGGGAATTGCAACCAGTCCGCCGCCATCAATGCTGCTGCCGGCATGAGTGATTTCACCGGAAGGAGAAACTTTGATTATTCTTCCTTCCCCGGTAAGGATATCATATTTAGTGCTATCTTTATTCTTGTTATATAAAACTATGTTTTTGATAAGAAACTCACCGTCCATCATCAGGGATTTTGTCTGTTCATTGCACCGAAATTACACAATCTTTGTCTGATATTGAAAAAAATGGTATTTTAAGACGCAATAATCCCGGCGATATCCGGGAAAAATCCCGGTTCTTTCTGCCTGTATAGCTGGCCGATGCCCGGGAGCCCGGACTGCAACGGGCCCGGGCAGCGGGGAGGGCCGGATTACCCTGGCCTGGAGGAATCAGCGGACCGGTGAAAAAAATATTTCTATGGGAAATAAATTTCTGCTGTTTCTGCTCTGTACCCTGATCCACGTCTCCTGCGTATCGGTCTCCACCCTTGATATACATGTGCTGGAGCCCGCTGACGAGCCTCTTACCCCGGAAGTATACCGGGCCGCACTTGTAAGCCGGATAAATGAAAATGAAAATTCCGGTCACCCGGTGCCCGATGAAGACCCGAAATCCCTCGCGCGCCGCGCTAGTGCGGTCAGCCTGGCAGCCCTGGAGACACTTATCTCTCTTGCGCACATACTGAATGAATCCCCGGGCATGGATTATCTCGACGGCAATGCGGCGAAGGCAGAATCAAACGGATCCGGAGGCAACAGGATACCTGAACCTATAGACCCGGCATCAATTATCGACCTTTGCCGGGAGGAAGGTGCTGATGCTGTTATATCCCTGGAATTTCTGCTGGTGGAATTTCATGACACAATCATGAATAAACCGGGCGTGAAGGAAACGCAATGGTTTGGCTATTACCTTGGAAAAAGGAGTGCATATTTTAACGTGTTTTGGCGTACTTATTGGGGGGGCGATGGATATCCTGTCGATGAATTTGCTCTCAGCGACACTTTGACGTGGGAACATGCATCCTTTAACCAGGGGACGCTTGGCAATTTCCTTCCTTCGCCCGATGAGGCCCTGATGGAAGTTTCATATCTCGCGGCACTTGACTATGCAAGAAGGATAGCCCCATACTGGGTGGAAGAGGAGCGCAGTTACTTTTCAAGGGGAAACCTCCGGATGAGGCGGGCTTCCGGTCACATCAGGGACAACCGGCTGGACGATGCAGAGTCAATCCTTCTAAGGCTCCTGGACAGACGGAATACGCACATAGTTGCTGCGGCCTGGCACAACCTGGCCTTGATAAACGAATTGAGGGGAGATTACCGTGAGGCCCTTGTAATGGCAAGGAAAGCCTACCAGAGCAGGATGCATCCCTTGATGGCCGACTATATTGAAACCCTGGAAGAAAGACTGGAGAAATCATATGAACTGGACCGGCAGCTGGGCAGGATAAATTAAAAAGGCTAATTTCGCATTTCACCAAATCGCTCCCTATGCTCTTCTATGTTATCATTGGCCTTGTGGTAGTTTCCTTTCTTGCCGAAGCTACCCTGGAATATCTCAATGCAACCCGCAGGTCGCCCGGCCTTCCCGAAGAGCTCAAGGGTATTTATGATGAAAACAAATACCGGAAATCGATTGAATATGAGAGGGTCAAACACCGCTTTTCCCTCGTGAGGGGAGCATTCGGACTGGCGGTGATCCTGGCAATGCTTATCCTTGGCGGTTTTGCGTTTCTGGATGAATTTGCCCGCCGTTTTTCCGATTCCATGATAGCGATTACCCTGATTTTTTTCGGGATATTAATGATCGGTTCGGATATACTGAATATGCCGTTTGACTGGTACGGGACTTTTGTTATCGAAGAAAAATTCGGGTTCAACAAGGCAACCCCCCGGATATTCATAACCGATAAACTCAAGGGATGGATGCTGACTGCCATTCTGGGCGGCGGATTGTTAGCCCTTATTACCTGGTTTTATTACGTTACGACGGACTGGTTCTGGATCTATGCACTTGCCGTGATAACAGTATTCATGGTATTCATGAACCTTTTTTATTCGACCCTGATTGTTCCGCTTTTCAACCGGCAGACCCCGCTTGAAGATAACGAACTCAGGGAGCAAATTGCTTCCCTGAGCAACCGGACGGGATTCCGCCTCGATGATGTATTCGTGATCGACGGGTCCAGGCGCAGCACGAAGGCCAACGCCTATTTTTCCGGACTTGGCAGGAAGAAGAGGATCGTTCTGTTCGATACTCTTCTGGAAGAAATGCCTGCCGGCAACATACTTGCCGTGCTGGCCCATGAAATAGGCCATTATAAAAAGAGGCACGTATTAACCAATATGACCATTTCCCTTGCTACTGCCGCCATTACGCTATATATCCTTTCCCGGCTTGTTGCAAATCCCGCTCTTTCCGATGCCCTTGGTGCCGGCCAGCCCTCCTTTCATATCGGGCTTGTTGCTTTCGGCATACTCTATGCGCCCGTGTCGGCCCTTTTCGGGATAGCAAACAACCGGATATCACGCAAACATGAGTTTGAAGCAGACCGTTTTGCGGCAAAGCACCAGCCCGCCGGCGACCTGGCAGATGCACTGAAAAGGCTTTCGGTAAGAAATCTGAGCAATCTTCGTCCTCATCCTGCCTATGTTGTCGTGCATTATTCACATCCCCCCCTGCTTCAAAGACTTGATGCCCTGAACAGGGTGGAATCTGGTGCCGGGCAGTAGCTGTCCCGAAAAGCAGGTTGCGCGAAAAAGCCCGGGCGAACAGGGAGCGGGATCAAAAATACCAGGCGCAGCGTCGGAACTGGCAGAATTATTATTAATTTTGTCCATGCGTGCACGGCCGGTCTTTATCGGTTTTTATAAACAAGGCAATCAAACTCAATCCACAAATTATGAAAAAGCTTGCAGTCCTTACCATCCTTTCATTATTGATCTCCCTGAATGCCGGTTCCCAGATCCGCCTGGGGCTAAGAGGGGGCATCAGTACAGCGTACTTTAATGCCAGGGATATTGTTGTACCTAATGAGTACCGGATAGAAACCATTGATAACGCAAATATTGGGTTTCACGGCGGATTCATGGCACAGGTCTCGTTTTTCGGCGTTTTCGTTCAGCCCGAACTGCTCCTGTCAACCGTAGGAAATGAGGTGAGAGTCACTGATCTCAGGGGGAATGGTGCCGTTGAACAGATACGGGAACAGAAATTCACCAGGCTTGACTTCCCGGTTCTTGCAGGCATGAGATTCGGACCGGCACGCGTGGGCATAGGACCGGTAGGAACGATAAGGCTCTTCACCGATTCCGAGCTCAGGGATCACCCGGAAATACACGAAAGATACAATACTGCTACTTTCGGATACCAGGTTGGTGCGGGGGTGGATATTCTTTTCCTTGCGCTTGACCTTAAATACGAGGGGAATCTGACAAGGCTCGGCAGCAGCATGGTCGTTGCGGGACAGGAACGGGATTTTGATGCCAGGAGCAGACAGGTTTTGCTGAGCGTTGGAATTTTCTTCTGAAGCACCGCCGGCCTTTCGCAGGTACCGGCAATTATCCATCGAGGTGAAATTTCCCGGTACGTACCAATAAAG
>SKQJ01000076.1 GCA_007119075.1 Bacteroidales bacterium
AAGGTTACGTAATGCCGGAAGAAAAGTTGCCGGAATTTATTGCAGGGGAACCCGAGCCGGTTTTTCCTTCCGGGGAAGTTTATATCGAAGCGGTATAACGGCCCTGTCAGATAACCCAGGGGCCCCTCAGAGGCTGGTTCACCAGGCGGTTGGCGGCATGGTCATTGATGAACTCGCATTTTACAGGATCAAAATCAAGCGACCGGCCCAGCCTCAGCGCCACTATCGCCATATTGACCATAGTGCAGGACCTGAAACCGTTTTCCTCGTTAAGCGCGAACTTCTGCCTGTTCCTGACGGCAGAGGAAAAATCGGTTATCTGCGGTGGAGGATCGGGGAATGCCTGCAGCTTTTTCTGAAGGTCGGGGATATCGGAGCGGAACCCGCGGTAAAGCTTGCCGTCGGGGCCCTCCAGGTAGGGAGCTTCGGTATCCTTGTTCTCGCCGTCAAGTATGACCTTGCATCCGTCCTCGTATGTCAGCTCAACCCGCCTCCAGGTCCCGGCGGCGTCATGATGCTGTACGGGGGCGTCTATATCGACACGCACCGGACTGGTTTCATCTTTCCCGAGAAGATACTGGACAGGATCAAGGTAATGCTGACCCATGTCACCAAGCCCACCGCCGTCATAATCCCAGTATCCGCGGAAAGTAGTATGGACCCTGTGGGGATGGTATGGCTTCAGGGGGGCGGGACCAAGCCACATATTGTAATCCAGCTGCGGAGGGACGGGCTGCTCAACAAGATCGGTCCGTCCGATCCATTCGAATTTCCAGTCGAAACCGGTGGCTGCGTTTATCGTTACTTTAAGTGGCCATCCGAGCAGTCCGCTGTCTACAAGCTTTTTGATGGGCTGAACCGTCGTTCCCATACCGTAAAAATTCCCGCGAAAGCGGAACCAGGTATTAAGCCGGAGGATCCGGCCATACTGACTTACCGCTTCCTTTACCCTGATCCCCTCGCCGATTGTCCTTGTCATGGGTTTGTCAAGCCATATATCCTTTCCTGCCCTGGCCGCATCGACGCTCATTATCCCGTGCCAGTGAGGCGGGGTGACGATATGGACGATGTCGACCCCGGGATCGGCAAGCAGTTCACTGTAATCATGGTATTCTTTTACGGGGTAGCCAATAATCTTTCTGGCCATTTCCAGATGGCTCCGGTCTACATCGCAGATTGCAGCCACCCTTGTGCCGTCATACCTGACATGGCCCCGGCCCATGACACCTGTTCCGATTATCCCTTTGGTCAGCTGATCAGAGGGCGCAATGTGATTTTTTCCCCCCAGGACCCGGGCCGGAATAATTGTAAATGCTGCCACGGCAGCGGCACCCTTTTTTATGAATCTTCTCCTGTCCATGATCGAATGGTTCAACTGGATTTTTGCAACCTGACATTAACTGCGCTGGGTCCTTTCGGCCCCATTTCGGTTTCAAACGTTACCGTGTCGCCTTCGCTAACCGGTTCCTGCACCTTGTTGACATGCACAAAAATGCTTTCGCCGGATTTACTGTCCTTTATGAAACCGTAACCCCTTGATTCATTAAAAAATGTCACTCTGCCTGTCCGTATGAGATCTTCAGGATCAGGTTCCGCCTGTCTCGAAACACCGATTTCAATATCTTCAGCCTTGAATTTCTTCTTTTTTTTGGGATCGGGAGGCGTATCAGATAATTTGCCATCCTCATCCACATAGGCGATCATGTCGTCAAGGCTTTTCCCCTTGTCGGAATGTGCCTTGCGCTCTTCTTTTTTCTTAAGCTTATCTTGTTTCTTTTTATGTCTTTGCTTCTCTTTTTCTTTTTTGTTGTAAGAATCCTGGGATCTTGCCATAATTAATTTTTGCAGGTTATTTTATTGGTTCCGGTTTTAACTTGGTTTGTCAAGGTAAAACTAATAATAATATACTGTAGAATAAAGAAGTGATCATTCTTTTATCATTAATATAAGTCCGCCGCCTTAATAAATTTCATTTTGCATAGTAAAGAACTATAAATCCGCTCAATTATTTTGATCGACTGATCATTTTGACGACGCCAGGGCTTCCTGCTTGTTAATTTCCGGAATTAAGTGTAAATTTAATAAAGAGATCCGAAAATATACTGCAGGATCAGCCCCTTCCTGATCCGATAAGCCATGAAGGGGAAATCAGGATACAGCCGTGTCTGCACGGCATCTCAGGCACGGAAAAAATTGAAATTATTTCCAGGTTCATAATAACGGCGATTAATAACAGATAAAACCAAGGTTATGAAAACAATGATCAAACCCCGAAAAACCCCCACCGGCTCCCGGATTGCCATTTTAATTTTCCTAATTCTTGCAAACTCCGTGAATATAGTCCGGGCACAGCCAAGGGTGATGGAACAGGAAATAGAATCGCGAATAGAGAGCGAGGAGGCAAATTTCAGGATCGTACGGATAGTGGAAGGCCTGCAGCATCCCTGGGCAATAGCATGGCTGCCCGACGGCCGGATGCTTGTGACCGAAAGGCCGGGGCGCATGCATCTGATCGATGGCGAATCAGTGAGCGAGCTGACAAACCTGCCTCCCATACACCATGAGGAGGATCAGCGCACGGCTCCGGAAGGCGGAAGCCAGGCAGGATTGCTCGATGTTGCGGTTCATCCGGACTTTGATCAGAACGGATGGATATACTTTACCTATTCGAGCCCGGGAGACGCAGACGGGGTTGATGAAGAAAGAGCAACCGGCACGGCGCTTGCCCGGGCAAAGTTAAATAATGACGGCACAGGCCTGACCGACCTCGAGACTATTTACACCCTGATACCGCGGACCGAGCCAGGCAGGCATTACGGGTCCCGCATCGTTTTTCCGGGCGATGGCACAGTGATTTTTTCCATCGGTGACAGGGGACTGAGGTATCCGTCGCAGGACCTGACCCATCCGGCCGGCTCAATGATAAGGCTGATGGAAGATGGGGGAGCTTCGCCTGACAACCCCTTCATTGAGGCATTCCCCGGCAACCTTCGCCCGGAGATCTATTCCTTTGGTCACCGCAACAACCAGGGCATGGCAATCGATCCGGCCACAGGTGATATATGGGCAACCGATCACGGACCCTCGGGAGGCGATTTGCTGTATAAGATAGAAGCGGGAAATAATTACGGGTGGCCCCAGGTTTCCTACGGGGTGGAATACTCTACCCGGGAACATATAGGCATTGGCCGTGAAGCCCCCGGCGTAACCAAACCTGCATATGTCTGGGATTATTCAATGGCCCCCTCCGGCCTGGCAGTTTATCATGGAGAAGAATTTCCTTCGTGGCACGGCAATATACTTGCCGGCTCGCTGCTGCAGGAGAGGGTTTACCGCCTGGTACTTGAAAACGGTGAAGTTACCCGACATGAAATACTTATTCCCGGAGAAATAGGCCGGATCAGGGACGTCAGGCAGGGACCGGACGGTTTTGTATATCTGGCTACAGATGAAAGCGATGGTGGAATTTACAGGCTCGAACCCGTTGATTAAACCAGGCAATGCCGGTTAAGAGGCTCCGGGAAACAGAACAGGGGGATAGTCCGGTCGGCCGCTCGGGGTTTATTGCGGACAGGTGGAAGGTTACACTCGCTGCTCTTGGAATTAATCTCCTCCTGGGGATGCTCTACTCATGGAGCCTGATACAGAGGGCGCTTGTGAGCGATCTGGGATGGACAAACACCGGGGCCTCGCTTCCCTATATCATATGTATCGCTGTTTTCTCCCTTGTAATGATAATCGCCGGCAAAGCACAGGATATATACGGTCCGCGTCCTGTTTCGCTTTTCGGGGGGATCCTGCTGGGGATTGGGCTCATTGCCTCTTCGGCAGCCCGGAATCCTGCAATGATGATGGTTACTTTCGGAGTGATCGGGGGAGCGGGGATCGGGTTCGGCTTTGCTGCCGGCACGCCTTGCGCCATGAAATGGTTCGGGCCGGAACGCAAGGGAATAATAGCCGGCGTAGTGGTGTCGGGAGTAGGCCTTTCGCCGGTTTTCATCGCTCCGCTGACCGCAGCACTGTTAAATGCATACGGCATTCAGAACACATTCCTTTACCTGGGCCTGCTTGCCCTTTCGGGCATTGTCCTGCTTTCCCTGGTTCTCCGGAATCCACCGGATCATCATTCATCTGCATCCCGGGAGACCTTGCCGGGTTCCGCCATTACAGACTATACATGGCGGGAAATGACAAGATCCGGTACATTTTTCCTTCTTTGGACGTCTTTTTTGCTGAGTGCCTCGGCAGGCCTTATGCTGATAGGTCATCTGGCCAGCATAGCCGCAATTCAGGCGAACTGGCAGGCAGGATTTATACTGGTGGTGACCCTGTCCATGTTTAATGCCGTGGGCCGTATTGCGGGCGGTTATCTGTCCGATCTGCTGGGCCGGACAAATGCCCTTTTTATTGTATTTATCATACAGGCAGTAAATATGTTCATGTTTGTCTGGTACCAGGGCATCCCTTCTCTTATGGCAGGATCCGCACTGGCGGGGCTTGCCTACGGGGCTATTTTTGCCTTGTTTCCGGCAGCCACAGCCGATTATTTCGGGCTCAGGAATCTTGGTGTCAATTACGGCATCGTTTTTACCGGTTTCGGCGTCGCAGGTATCGCCGGCCCGCTGATCGGCGGACTGGTTGTCGATTTTACCGGAAGCTACACTATTTCCTATATTATTTCTTCAGTGATGCTGATAGCCGCTGCAATACTGGCAAGAATCATCCATATGCGAAGCCACACACGGCCCCCACAACATAGCCGCCGCCCCCCTTTTGGTATTCTTTAAATCTTTTAATAACTTTAAGCTGCGTGACGGCAACAACCGTTCCTGATGGCCGGGAAAAATCAATGCTATAGCCAAAAGGAAAAAAATTCAACCATGGGTTTGAAAAAACCAGGATCAGAAAATACCACAATATATAACATCCCGAACCTGCTTAGTTCGTACAGGATCCTCGCATTTCCCATAATACTCTGGTTTGCTCTGACCGGGAAACAGGATCTTTTCGCAATTTTCCTTGTAGTGAATCTGCTGACCGATGTGGCTGACGGATTCATTGCCCGGAAATTCAATCTGGAATCGGATTTCGGCGCCAAACTTGATTCATGGGCAGATAATTTCACCTACATCCTGGCATTCACAGGCGTTTACGTATTTAAACTGGAAGAATTCCTTCCCAATATTGTCAGCTTTCTTGTCTGGATGAGCCTGCTGTTTTCGGCACTGTTTTTTTCAGTGATCAAGTTTGGAAGGTTTCCCAGCCTGCACCTTTATTCCTGGAAAATAGGAGGCTATATCCAGGGAGCCTTCTTTATTGTGCTGTTCTCCTATGATTTTATAACGCCATTTTACTATTTAATGATAACATGGGGAATACTATCAGCCCTGGAACATCTTTCAATCCAGCTGATGATACCGGAAATGAGATCCAACGTCAAGGGCTTGTACTGGATACTCAGAGATGACAAATAAAGCCCGGTCCGGGCAAAAATGCCCCGGGCCTGGAATAGCTTCCCGACTTCTCCCTCCCTATACCCTTGGCAGATCCTGCAATGCCTTTTTGACCTCCTCTTCGGGATAGGAAAAATTAGTGATCTCGCCGGCCAGGTATTTCGCGTAGGAAGTAAGGTCGAAATGGCCGTGCCCGCTGTGGGCGATAAGGATCGTCTTTGCTTCGCCCGATTCCCTGCATTTCAATGCTTCATCGATCCCTATCCTGATAGCATGGGATGTTTCAGGTGCGGAAATAATTCCTTCGGTCCGGGCAAACATAACGGCTGCCTCGAAGATTCCCATCTGATGTGCGGACCTGGCCTCGATCAGGCCGAGATTGTTTAAATGGCTTACGATAGGCGCCATTCCATGATAACGCAATCCTCCGGCATGGATAGCCGGCGGTATGAATGTGTGCCCGAGGGTATGCATTTTTAATAAAGGCGTCAAACCAACAACATCGCCAAAATCATAGGTGTACATCCCTTTGGTAATTTTGGGACAGCTTTCCGGCTCAACGGAAATAATCCGCATCTGTGGACTTTTGCCGCTGAGCTTGTCCCTCATCCAGGGCAGCGCCTGACCGGCGAAATTTGATCCTCCCCCGACACAGCCTATGACAATGTCAGGATAGGCGTCTGCCATTTCCATTTGCATTATGGTCTCCTCGCCGATAACGGTCTGATGAAGAAGTACGTGATTGAGCACGCTTCCCAAAGAGTAATGGGTATCATCGCGCGATGCAGCATCCTCAACGGCTTCGCTTATGGCAAGGCCAAGGCTTCCCGGACAATCAGGCCATTTTTTCAGCATATCCCTGCCGGCATTGGTATCAGGGCTCGGGCTGGGAATGCACTGTGCTCCCCAGGTTTCCATCAGGATGCGGCGGTATGGTTTCTGATCGTAGCTGATCCTGACCATATAAACCTTGCATTCTATATCAAAGAATGAGCAACCCATTGCCAGGGCGCTTCCCCACTGGCCTGCGCCGGTTTCGGTTGCGATCCGTTTTATCCCCTCCTGCTTGTTATAGTAAGCCTGCGCTACGGCAGTGTTCAGTTTATGGCTTCCTGCCTGGCTTGTCCCTTCGTATTTGTAAAAAATCCTGGCCGGAGTATCCAGGGCTTTCTCCAGGTTATATGCCCGGTGCAAAACCGTGGGACGGTATGTGCGGTATATATCCTGCACCTCGTCGGGTATTTCGATCCACCTTTCAGTGCTGACTTCCTGCTTTATCAGCTCCATTGGAAACAGGGGGGCCAGATCTTCCGGCCCTATCGGTTTTCCTGTACCGGGATGTAAAACAGGGGGCAGAGGCTCGGGCAGGTCAGCCTGGATATTATACCATTTATCCGGCATATCTTTCTGGTCAAGAAACCACATCGATCTTTTCAT
>SKQJ01000159.1 GCA_007119075.1 Bacteroidales bacterium
GAAACCGGTATTTTATAGATATACCCTCCGCTGTTGAAATACAGGGTTGTGCCGTCGGGCGACCAGTTAGGGGCTTCAAAGTGGCTGGTGTCCTGGTATACCGTTTCTCTCCGGCCGGTTTCTGCGTCAATGATTTCCAGGTAGCTGACAATCCGCTGATTGTTTGTATTCCGGGCTTCGGAACCGGCTGAAGCTCCGGTAAGCAAAGTCGCTGCAATCATAAATGCTGATAATGATCTCATTTAGGTATTTTTTGGTTGGAACCCGTTTTTATTCAGAATAATCGTTCTGCGTCACATTGCAAAAATAACAAAACAGCCTGACATATTCTATTATTGCATCTTCGCCCTTCTCCGGGAAGACCAGGCAACATGGGGAAGCGGGTTCAGGACCAGCATGTGCCTTTCTCCCTTCGCCGGAAAGAATTGTCATTCGGGGACCGGTTTCAGAACCGGGCGAATTCAACGCAAACGGGTTGATCGATCCTGAGCTCTGCATCAGTTTTTTCCAGCAGTCCTGTGTCCCTGTCTATTTCAAAAACCGCAATATTCCCTGAACGCTGATTTGCTGCCATCAGCAGGCTGCCGGAAGGATCGATATTGAAATTTCGGGGCCAGTCGCCGCCGCTAGGCTCATGAGATACCAAAACAGGCGCTCCGTCCGGAGCCAGTTCAAAAACCGCTATGCTGTTATGCCCGCGGTTTGAGGCATAAAGAAACCGGCCGCCGGGATGAATCCGGATATCGGCACAATAGTTCTCGTCTTCAAATTTTTCGGGAAGAGTCGATACTGATTCCATGACGGAAAAACTGCCTGAATTCTCATCGAAATCAATCCTTGTTATCGTAGAATTGAGTTCATTTATTACATAGATCCATCTTCCGGCGGGATGGATGGCAATGTGTCGCGGGCCCGAGCCAGGCTTCATGCTGACAGATGGATTCGGGTAAGCCGGGTCCAGGCTGCCCGTGTCGCCGGACCGGTAGATCATTACCATGTCGGTTCCCAGATCTGCTGCAATTATGGCCGATCCGTCTCCGAACGGGTAGACCGAATGGGCGTGGGCCGATCTTTGCCTTCTGCTGTCGGGTCCGCTTCCCTCATGCTGCGCAAAACCCGAGGGTTTTTCCAGGGCGCCGTTTCCGGCAACAGGCAGCAATGCCACACTGCCCCCCGAATAATTGGCCACGGCAACGTGATTGCCGTCGGGAAGCACCGAAATGTGGCAGGGGTGGGCGCCGAGGCTTGGCTGGCTGTTTATGAAGGTGAGCCTGCCGGTGCCGGCCTCGACGGAGAATGCGGTCACGGATCCCGAATTCTCCCCTTTGAAACCGGCAATTTCATTGACTGCGTATAAAAAATCGCCTTCAGGGTGCAGGGCAAGAAAACTGGGATTCCGGTGACCCCTGATTTCCTGGATCTTCCGGAATTCACGATCAGGGATACTGAATTCATAAAGATATATGCCGGCATCTGCACTATCTGCATAGCTTCCGATATACAGCCTGAGTGTTTCGGGCCCGGCATCGCCGGCCCCGGTATTCGAGCAGGAGTGAAAAATGCCTGCAAACAAAGCAATTAACATGACGATAGACCCGATGTATTTTCCGGTTATGAGGTGGTTGCCCTTCATGGCTTAAAATTATTAATTTCTTCAATATTAAAACAAAAACTACTGACTTTCAAAGAATAGTTACAGAAAAGCGGCTCTTAATATCAATTCTGTTTAACTTTTTTTAGCTTATTATGGTTTCGTATTCTGCTAATTTTGCAGCTTACAATGGGTCTGAGATAAAAATGTCTACATATGGATAGTGACTGCGGGAATTTCCGACGGAAGTGCGGATTGATTATTTTTATGCTTATGTTTCCGGGATTTTTTATTTTCCAGGATGCCGGTATTTATGTCCTTGCAAATGAAAGTGCCTTTATCGCTGAGGATGCAGCTGCCAGGAGGCAGGCCAGGAGCTCCCTGAGCGTTTTCCTGGATATGCCGGGATTTGTCGACGGTGATTTCATCAGGCAGGAAATCCCGGTTGTCGAATACGTAAGGGACCGGGCCCTTGCAGATGTTCACATCATAATGTCGAGGCACCCCGCCGGAACCACCGGCGCCACATACAGCATCTCTTTTATAGGCCTCGGGCCATACCAGGAGAAAAACTACCAGCTCAGTTACTGGGCGCCTGCGGCCAACACCCTTGATCAAACCAGGAGAGGCTATACCGGAATGATCAAAATGGGGCTCGCCCCATTTGTTGCCGCGGCCTCAATTTCCGACAGGATGACAATTGAATATACTGCCCCTCATCCCGATGCTTTTGCGGAAGAAATACCCCTGAGAGATCCCTGGAATTACTGGGTTATAGAATCTTACGGCGGAGGAAGCTACAGCAGGGAAGAAACCCGAAATTCCCTTCACGTCAGGTACGGCATTTTTGCCGACAGGATAACGCCGGAACATAAAACAAGGCTGCGGCCATACGGGAATTATTTTGAGCGGAATTTTATCACCGATCAGGGAACCATTACCTCGACCTCGGTCAGAGGCGGGTTTGACAGCTATCATATCAAGAGCGTGGGCGATCACTGGGGCGTAGGTGTTTTCGGTGATATTTTCATCAGCACCTTCCATAACCTGAACTTCAGCGGGGTTTTTACCCCGGCCATTGAGTACAGCCTTTTCCCCTATCACCAGGCCACCAGGCGCTCGGTTGCCCTTGCCTGGCGGTTTGGCGCGGGTTACTATGATTATGTCGAAGAGACGATTTATGATAAGACCGAAGAGTTCCTTTACGGCCAGGCGCTGGTGCTGTCGGCCGACTTCCGTCAGCCGTGGGGAAATATCAGGGCGAGCCTGGTCGGCTTTCATCATTTTCATGATTTAAGGTCTAACCGGACAGAATTTTCGGGAGCATTTAATTTGCGCCTCATCGAAGGATTATCTCTTAACCTCGCCACAAGCTTCAGCCTGATAAATGACCACGTGGCAATTCCCAAGGCCGACATGTCTCTTGAAGAGATCCTGCTTGAGCAGCGGCGCAGGGCCTCTTCCTATGAGCTTGGCATCAACGTGGGTTTATCCTATACATTTGGTTCACGGATAACAGGGGTTTTCAATCCGAGGCTAAGTCATTAGGCATTTCTGGCCTGTGATTTAGGAATTTCTGCCGGTTTTTTGAAAATAACAAAAAAATAGTACCTTTGCAGACCTGATAAAACCACTATAAATAGTTTGCGATGAAGAGGACATTTCAACCATCAAGGAGAAAAAGAAAGAATAAGCACGGTTTCCGTGAAAGGATGGCGACTGCCAACGGGCGCCGGGTTCTGTCATCCAGACGGGCAAAAGGCCGCCAGAAGCTGTCGGTTGCCGACGAGCCCCGGCATAAGGTTTGACAGATCATACGGCAAAACAAGTGTTACCCGGTAAAGAAGACCGCTGCGCTTCCGAACAATATGACTCCGGCACCTCCTTCAGGCACCGGAGTTTTCCATTGGCGATTGCCGTGCTTTCAGGCACGGTTTTTGAATCGCAGAATGAATGACCAAAACACGATTTTTTTTCGCTTTTTGCATACTTGCGTTTTTCTCATCCGTTGCCGGACAGGAAGGATGGCAGCTTGTGTGGAGTGATGAATTCGATCAGGACGGACTGCCCGATCCCGGAAAATGGTCCTATGAAACCGGTTATATCCGGAATAATGAGGAGCAGTACTATACCGGGGGGCGCCTTGAGAATGCCAGGATAGAGGACGGATTCCTGATAATTGAAGCCAGGAAAGAACCGTACAACGGTTTTGAGTACACCTCCGCAAGCCTTACTACCCGGGGGACAGCCGAATTTACATACGGGCGCGTCGAAGTCAGGGCAAAGCTGCCTGCCGGCAGGGGAACCTGGCCTGCCATATGGATGCTCGGCAGCAATATAAGCGAAGTTGGATGGCCCGCCTGCGGGGAGATTGACATAATGGAAAATGTCGGGCACAGAAAGCGGCGAATCCACGGAAACGTGCACTACCAGGCTGACAACAGCAGTAACAGGGCAATGAAAGGAGGATCAGCCAGGGTCAGAAGGCCCTGGGACAGGTTTTACCTATATGCCATAGAATGGTTCGAAGACCGGATTGATTTCTTTGTTGACGACAGGAAATACTTCACTTTCGAAAAAGATTCGGACAGCAATGGCGCCTGGCCGTTTGACAAGCCTCATTATCTTCTGGTCAACCTCGCCATAGGAGGCTCCTGGGGCGGCAACAGGGGGATAGACGACAAAATCTTTCCACGGCAGTTCATTATCGACTACGTAAGGGTGTACCAGATGGATCAGGGAGAATAAAAGATAGGGCCTTCGATTCCCAGGGGCAACCTGAGCCATATCCATATCAGCAGCATCGGGATCCTGATCAGCATGAATGCAATGGCGTATGGCAGCATCATTGAAATAAGGGTTCCGATGCCCACATTCTTCACATACTTCTGTGCAAAAACAATAACAATAGGGAAATACGGAAGCAAAGGCGTAAGTATATTCGAATAGGAATCGCCTATCCGGTAGGCTGCCTGGGTAAGCTCGGGCGAATAGCCCATCAACATCAGCATAGGCACGAAAATGGGGGCCAGTATAGCCCACTTTGCCGAAGCGCTGCCCATTACCAGGTTGACCATGGATGCCACTATGATGAATGCAACCAGGAGAGGGCCTCCGGTGAACCCGATAGCGGTAAGTCCGTCCGAACCCACCACGGCAAGAACGCTTCCCAGGTTTGACCAGTTGAAGTAGGCCACGAACTGTGCCGCAACAAAGGCTATCACAATGTACAGGCCCATGGTTGCCATTGCCTTTGCAGTCATGTCAGACACATCCTTGTCGTTTTTTATGGTTTTTGCCACAATCCCGTAAACAAGTCCGCCGACAAAGAATACTATGAACATGATGGGAACGATCGAATCGTAAAAGGGTCTCATCGACCTGACACCCGTTTCCGGATCGATCTCGCCCCTTAACAGGCCGTCGGCCGGAACAGTCGCCGCGGCAACCAGTCCCAGAACAACCAGGATTGAAAGGAGCGACCATTTCAAGGCCTTCCTTTCCCGGGGGGTAATCTCGTTTACTTCTTCAGTGACCACTTCACCTTCGGGTTGCCATGATCCAAGCCTGGGAACGATTATCCTCTCGGTCACCCATGTTCCTGCCAGTCCTATGAATGGCACCGAAGCAGCCATCAGGTAATAGTTCGACAGGGGATTGACGGTGTATCCCGGATCTATCATCTGTGCCGCAGGTTCGGTAAATGCCGCTATCATCGGGTCAAGGCCGGTAGGCAGGAAGTTGGCCCCGAAACCACCTGACACCCCTGCGAAGGCGGCTGCAATGCCTGCCAGCGGATGCCTGCCCATGCTCAGGAATATGACTCCTCCAAGCGGTATCAGTACAACATATCCTGCATCGGCGGCAACAGAGCTGATCATGCCTGCCACGACAATCGAAAAAGTGATCAGCGATTTGGGAACCTTTGATACGAAAAGCCTGAGGCCCACGGCTATCATGCCGCTGTGCTCCGCAACCCCGATGCCCAGCATGACAACAAGCACCAGTCCGAGTGGCGGGAAAGTAGCGAACGTATCAACCATTTCGGTAAAAATTCGCTGGACACCTTCCCTCGACAGAAGGTTGACCACGCTTATGGTTTCGAGCGGCCTGCCCTCCCGGTCAAGGAGCCCTGCCTCTTTTCCCGGATGATCGACAGTTACGCCGCCGAATGCCCATGACAGCAGCAGAACGATTAACATGAGGATTGCGAACAGAGTAACCGGCTGGGGAAGCTTATTGCCTACTACTTCGATCTTGTCAAGTGCTCTTTTGAAAAAACCATCCTTTTCTTTGTCGTTTGAAGTCATTGATCTGTTAAATTTTATGTTTATCCGTTGCAGAAGGGCCGGAACGAAATGAGTATGGCAGCCATTTCCTGAGCTGTTTTTAAGGTTTTTGGAGGCGGTACAACTGTCCCCGGGATAAAAACCGTAAATGTAAAAAAAAATCACCTATCACTCTATATGATTTATGAACATATTGCCCTGCCAGGTTGTATTTATTGGAAGATCGGGGAAGCCGGCCTGTAACTGTTAAATAAATACAAATATTTACATATAAAAATAAAAAGGCATTAACTTTGTCTTTGTATGATTGTTTTATCTATAATTTGACCGTATTTCGCCGCCTGGGAAACATTTTTCCCGATATGCAACATGCCGGGACGGATCAGAGTCAAATGATATGTCAAATAGAAAGAATTATTAATATATTTAGCCCCAAAAAAATGAAATTATGAGATTTATTTCAGTGGTTACAGTCATTCTCGCATCGGTTTTTGCATTGGGAGCGAACGAGCAATCTGAAAAAATAAAGTGGCACAGCTTTGAGGAGGCCGTTGAGCTCAGCCGGGAAAATCCGCGAAAAATCCTGATTGATATATATACCGACTGGTGCGGTTTCTGTAAGCGTATGGATGCCGAAACATTCAGCGATCCCCAGGTAGCCCGGTTTATAAACAAGCATTTTTACCCTGTTAAGCTAAACTCCGAAACCAGGGATACCATCGAATTCCAGGGCCATGTATTTATTAACGAGGGCGAGGGCCGGCGGTCGCCACATCAGCTGTCCGTCGCCTTGTTGCAGGGGCAAATGTCATATCCTTCCATAGTTTACATTAACGAAGATCTTGAATTGCTCACCGCGGTGCCGGGTTTCAGAACGCCCGAGCAGATTGAGCCGCTTCTGCGGTTCATTGGCGAAGACCACTATCTGCAACAGTCCTGGGAAAATTACCAGCAGAATTTTGCCGGAAGCTTCAGGTAAAATAAAGCGC
>SKQJ01000019.1 GCA_007119075.1 Bacteroidales bacterium
AAAAACTCTGTAACAAAAACAAAAAAACCCCTAAAAAAACCCTCTTTCCAAAACTCCTCCAAACACTTCGTTTTTTAAGGGACTGCAAAGATAAGAACTATTTTGTCTTTTCCAAAAAATTAACCGGCTTTGCGAAAATAAATTTTTAAAGCCGTATCAACCTACCAAATAACGTGCCAAATTTATGACTTCGATTTTGGCTAAATTCAAAAAACCTTCTCCTTTGAATTCCCAGGGCAAAAAATCATCTCCCTGGTTTACCGGAAACAAAACCGGCTAAAACCCGGAGGTCGCCAAATTTTAAAGCCGTATTTACTTTTCAAATAACGTGCCAAATTATGGCCTCCCTCAAAAGAAGCTGCAAAAATAACAACTATTCGGCCATTCCAAAATATTTTCAGAACTTTTTTCGGGAAAACTACAGAAGAGTCCACGGCTGCGGCTGATTGACAATATGATCCAATTTTTAAAGCGGGGGCACATGCAATGCAATTCGCCCTGAGGGATTTTCGCCCCGGCGGGCACTCCGGTTTCAAGTATTTACAGGAACAAGGCTGATGCGACTTTATCCGTCAGTATGCAATTGGCTGAAAAATTTTGACCGGAGGGTCAATTGCCCTATGCAATGTTTTGTTCCCTGATGATTTTTCATTTAATGGGTAATTGACCTGAAGGTCGATTACCCATGCCATGTTTTGTTCAGTGATGCTTTTTCATTTAATGGGTAATTGACGGAGGGTCGATTACCCATGCAATGTTTTGTTCCCTGATGATTTTTCATTTAATGGGTAATTCATTTATATTTGCATGCGATGGCAGCAGGGTGGATAAAACCGAAAAAAAACAAAAAAAATTCAGCCGGCAATTGATTTAACTATATATTGATATATATTCGTCTTTTGGAAAAAAACGGCAAGGTGAGTAAAAGTCTGATTATCATACCTACCTATAATGAGATCGATAATATTGAACGATTGATAAATGCCGTTTTTCCGATTAATGACAGCTTCCACATACTTGTTGTAGACGACAATTCTCCTGACGGGACAGCAAAAAAAGTTGAGAGCCTCTCCGGCCAATACCCCGGCAGGCTCCATCTTCTGAAAAGACCGGGCAAGCATGGCCTGGGAACAGCTTACATCAAAGGCTTCCGCTGGGCAATAGAACACGGCTATGATTATGTTTTTGAAATGGACGCCGATTTTTCACACGATCCGGCCGACCTGCCAAATCTTTTAAGAGCCTGCGAAAAGGGGGGCGCCGATCTGGCCATTGGTTCACGGTATGTATCGGGCGTTAACGTGGTAAACTGGCCACTGGGCAGGATACTTATGTCATATTTTGCATCATCCTATGTCCGCATGATAACCGGCATGGATGTCAGGGACACTACGGCAGGGTTTAAATGCTACAGGACAGAAGTCCTCAGATCATTGAACCTTGATAAAATTTCTTTCAAGGGATACGCCTTTCAGATTGAAATGAAATTTGCAGTCTGGAAACTCGGCTTCAGGATTGTCGAGGTGCCCATAATCTTCACCGAGCGAAAACACGGCACTTCAAAAATGTCGGGTGGCATATTCAATGAAGCATTGTGGGGCGTCATAATTATAAAGTTCAAGAGTTTTTTCAGGAATAAATATGCTGTCCCCGAAGAAGAGAAAATGAACTGACAATCAACCGACAGACATGCAAGCCATCCTCATAAAGAATGCCCGAATCGTCAATGAAGGAAAAATAACCATCGGGCATGTGCTGTGCAGGGACAACATTATTGAAAAGGTCTTTACCGGCGCCGACACTGTATGCCCGGAAAGCTCTCCCTGCAAAACTATCGATGCCGGCGGCACTATTCTTATGCCCGGGATCATTGACGATCAGGTGCACTTCAGGGAACCCGGACTAACGCACAAGGGCGATATCGCTTCCGAATCCAGGGCCGCGGTGGCAGGCGGAATAACCTCCTATATGGAAATGCCCAACACCAGCCCCGCCACCATAACCAATGCGCTGCTGGAAGAAAAAATCCAGGTGGCCCGCCGGACTTCACTTGCGAATTATTCGTTTTATATCGGAGCAACCAATGATAACCATGAAGAGCTGATGGAGGCCGATCCGCGGTCAGTTTGCGGGGTAAAGATCTTTATGGGATCGTCGACGGGAAATATGCTTGTTGACCACGTACCGGCTCTTCGCAGAATATTCTCAAAAATAAAAATACCCGTCGCGGTCCATTGCGAAGATGAAGCTACTATAAGGGCGAACACGCTTATCCATAAAAGGAAATTCGGGGAGAATATTCCCGTTATAATGCATCCGGCCATCAGGAGCACTGAGGCCTGTTACAAATCGTCCTCCCATGCAGTCGGTCTGGCCCGGGAATACGGCACACGGCTTCATGTGCTGCACATCAGCACGGAAAAGGAACTTGAACTGTTTGATTCACTGACCCCGGTTGAAAGAAAAAGAATAACTTCCGAAGCCTGCATCCATCATCTCTGGTTTGACGAGCATGACTATCCCTCGCTTGGGACAAAAATAAAATGGAACCCGGCCATCAAGACCCGCAGGGACAAGGAAGCCCTCGTGGCCGCAGTGAACAGCGGCAAGATAGACATTATTGCCACAGACCATGCTCCCCATACCGAATTGGAAAAATCATATTCCTATTTTAAAGCGCCTTCCGGCGGACCGATGGTCCAGCATTCCCTCGCGGCCATGATGGAGCTTGTCAGAAAAAACATTTTCAGCCTTGAAAAACTGGTTAAAAAGATGTGTCATGCTCCTGCCATTATTTTTAATATTCACAGACGCGGATTTATCAGGGAAGGATATTACGCTGACCTGGTTTTGATCGATCCCGGTTCCCAATGGAAAGTCACCAGGGAAAGCCTTTTGTACAAATGCGGATGGTCGCCCATGGAAGGGCAGGTTTTTTCTGCAAAGGTCACCCATACAATAATCAACGGACACCTGGTTTTTGAAAACGGCAGTTTCGACGAACAGCCACGGAGCATGCAACTGGCTTTTGACAGATGAGAGAAATGCCGGAATGCCCGGCAATACGGAGCACGTCACTTAATTTGGCAAAATCCTTAACCTGAATTAAAACCAATGAGATCACTGAATTACATCATGCTGTTTATTGCTGCCGCAGCTGTTTTCAGTTGCGGCGAAGAGAAACGCGGGCAGAAGGAAGCCCTGACCCCCGGAAAACAAACCGATGCATCAATCGTTGCCGATTCGGTTATTTATGATGTGGTCGTCAAGAACCCGAATATCGACGATCACTGGACGGAGGAATGTCTGAAGCCTCTGGACAGGCTCGGACTGGTCGATATGGTCTTTGAAGCAATTTACCGTGAGGAGCTGATTCCCTATGACTACCTCTCGAACAGGCCTTTATCGGTCGGCGACATTGAAGATCTGGAAAATGATCCTGAATTCAGCAGGAAAAACGTAGGCAAAATCCAGTTCACCGAAGAGTGGTATTTTGACCAGGTCAATCTGAGGATGGAAAAAAGAGTGAATTCAATGTCGCTCGGCTACGAAGTGTTCGATATGTCAGGCAATCTGAGAGGCTATAAGCCGGCATTTATGGTAAAATTAAATTAAAACGGGCATGAGCATAACTCCTGAAAAAAAACTAAGCATCAGCACCCTGAGGGACATTGCAGCCAGAATGGCAATCGCGGCAAGGACGGCACCCAAAGCCAGGGGGACCGACACTTTTGAAATAATGATTGCCGAAGGCGAATCGATTGCCATGCTGGCTGAAAAAATGAAAATCATGGCCAGAGAGCATGACGTATCTTTTTTTGAAAGGGATGCGGGCAATATTCTCAACTCACCTGTAGTTTTTCTAATGGGAACCAGTATCAGGTCACTCGGACTAAAGAAATGCGGCATGTGCGGCTTTCCCGGATGCGACGAAAAGAACATGCACCCCGATATTCCCTGTGTGTTCAATACGGGTGACCTGGGTATAGCCCTGGGATCCGCTGCTTCTGTTTGCATGGACAACAGGGTTGATAACAGGATTATGTATACCGTCGGGCAGGCAGCGATGGAACTCGGCTTTTTTACAAAAGAAGTTCGTATAGCTCATGGAATACCGCTTTCGGCAACCTCAAAAAGCCCGTTTTTTGACAGGAAATGACTACCCTCCAGGGGTATTTTTATAAATTGTAAGATACATATATAATGAGCAAGGTTCCAGAAAAACACAGGGTTCTCTTTATCGATTCAACCCATCCGCTTCTTTTCGAAATCCTTTGCGACGCGGGGCTCGAATGCGATTACAGGCCGGAGATTACTGCAGGTTCCGTAAAAAACACCATACACCTTTATGATGGCATTATCATCAGGAGCAAGTTTGCCCTGGACCGGGAGGTCCTGGCAAATGCTTCACGTCTGAAATTCATTGGACGGGTAGGCTCGGGGCTGGAAAACATTGACCTGGAGTATGCGAAGTCCAGAAATATTTCCTGTTTCAATTCACCGGAAGGTCATTGCAGGGCAACTGGCGAACACGCCGCGGGTATGCTGCTCGCGCTTCTGAACAATATCTGCAAGGCAAACAATGAAGTAAAATCCGGTCAATGGTTCAGGGAAGTAAACCGGGGTGTTGAGCTGCATGGCAAAACTGTGGGCATAATAGGGTATGGCCACACCGGAAAATCCTTTGCAAGGTGCCTGTCGGGGTTTGGAGCCACGATAATTGCCTATGATAAATATAAAACCGGTTACACCGATGAATACGCCACCGAGTCGGAAATCGATGATCTGTTCTGTAATTGCGATATCCTGAGCATAAACGTTCCCCTGACAGGTGAAACAAAGTATTTGGTTGACAATGCCTTCCTGCAAAAGTTCAAAAAAGACATTTATCTCGTAAATATCGCAAGGGGAAAGATCATTAATACATCGGACCTTGTTGCAAATCTTAAATCCGGCAAAGTCAGGGGCGCCGCCCTCGACGTGCTGGAGTATGAAAAATCCAGTTTTGAGGAGCTTCACAGGACAGATTTGCCTGATGATTATCTGTTCCTGCTTGAACACCAAAGAGTCATACTCACTCCTCATATTGCCGGATGGACCCATGAATCTAATAAAAGACTTGCAAAGGTGCTGGCCCGGAAAATTCTCGGCTACCTGGGGCTTTCAGGGAGGGAAATCACTGCAGGGAATCAGGAAGTTCCCCAGGCATAAAGACAACGCCGCCCTTGACCAAATCCTAATGCTGTTGATTTAGAGGTCTTAACCGCGCAGCAGCTCGTCGTATTACGCGCCCGGCTACCCGGATTGAGGCCTTACCACGAACATTGCCGTATTGCGGCTTCGCTGCTCCACAAGCACCTGGCAGCCTTTGGTGTGTTCTCCTATAGCTGCCGGGGTATAGTGTCTTATTGTAATAAGCTCGAGCTTATCGTTATAGAGAACCCTGAAATCGTTTTTCAGCTCGCCCAGAAGCTGACCCGAAAAAGGGGACTTGTTGTCCATGCATATGGTAAAGCTGATGGCCGAATGCTGGATCAGGTTTACTTTCATCCTGTACCTGAAAAACAGGGCAAAGATCCTGCTCAGGCAATCCTCCACCACAAAGGAGAAGTCTCTCGGGGAAAGCGAAACAAGCATCTGCTCCTTTTTGATTATCAGTATAGGCTTGATCCCGGCAGGAGCATCAACCTCATGGATCACTGTCCCGCTTCCGCCGGGATCGGCAAAGGATTTTACAAAAAGTGGTATTCCCTTGTTTTGCAGGGGCTTGATGGTTTTGGGGTGGATAACCTTGGCGCCGTAGAAAGATAATTCAATGGCTTCCTGGTATGAAAGCTCATCAATTCTTTCCGCCCAGGGAAACAGGTGGGGGTCGGCTGTCAGTATGCCCGGAACATCCTTCCAGACCACAGCTTCTCTTGCGTTTAAAAGATTGGCTATTATGGCGGCAGTGTAATCCGATCCTTCACGGCCGAGGGTGGTTGTATGGCCATCTATTGTGCCCCCGATGAATCCCTGGGTTATCCAGATCCCGTTCAATGATCCGGGAATAATCTGCCTGAGCAGCGACCCGGATTTTTCCATATCAACATTAGCTTCCCGGAACACATTGTCGGTCCTCAGCCATTTTCTTGCATCAACCCAAGTGTTTTCTATATCCACCGAATTAAGAAAAGCGCTTATTATCCTTGTTGAGGCGAGTTCCCCGAAACTGATCAGCTGATCGTATTCAAAATCATAATCTGCAGAGGGAACGGAGTTTAATTTGATCTCCACCGTTTTGATCAGTCCGGCGAGATCTCCATAAATCTGGTTGCCGTTTGAAGGGATCAGCCCGTTTAGTATTTCAAAATGGTATTTTTTCAGATGCTCAAAAATCTCAAATCTTTCCGTGCTGCCTTCATACCACCGAAGCAACAGATTTTCAAGAAGATTTGTTGTTTTTCCAAAAGCAGATACAACAACCGCCAGCTCTCCTTTTTGAGTCGCTCCGACCAGTTTGGCCAGTTTTTTGATCGATGATGCAGAGCTTACCGATGCTCCGCCGAATTTAAAAACTATCATATAAAAACTATTAATTCCAAAGCATGCCTTCAATCTCCGCCGAATTTGCAATGGCGCCGGGGATACCGGCCGCCGGCCTTCAGGCAACCGATCCTGATACATCAACCCGCACCGGACTGCACCGGGCATTCCTCGTGCATTTGCTCACGGCATATCGGCTGTCACCGGACTGAGCCGGCCATTCCTTGTGCAATCGCCCCCGGCACATCGGCTGTCTCCGGACTGAGCCGGCCATTCCTCGTGCAATCGCCCCCGGCACATCCCCTGT
>SKQJ01000188.1 GCA_007119075.1 Bacteroidales bacterium
ATAAATTCTGTAATAATTGTAAGTGCCATGGGATTGGCTGCCGCCCTCATTCTATACGTGGTGGCAAGGAAATTCCATGTCGTGGAGGATCCCCGTATCGAACAGGTGGAAGAGGAGCTTCCGGCTGCCAATTGCGGAGGCTGCGGTTATCCCGGATGCAGGGCTTTTGCGGAAGCTCTTGTCAAATCGGATGATATTTCGGGCCTTAATTGCCCTGTGAGCAACAGCGAGTCAATGGCAAAGATCTCCGCCATACTGGGCAAGGAAATGGCAGAACCCGAACCGCTGGTGGCAGTGGTCCGCTGTGCCGGAACCCCCGATCACCGGCCAAAAACCAATATCTATGACGGGGCCTCTTCCTGTACCATAGTCTCTTCGCTCTACACGGGTGAATCAGGCTGTCCATACGGCTGCGTCGGACTGGGTGAATGTGTTGACGCCTGTAATTTTGATGCCATTCACATGAATCCCGAAACAGGGCTGCCCGAGGTAACAGACGAATTTTGCACGGCCTGCAACGCCTGCGTGGTGGCATGCCCGAGGAATATCATCGAACTCAGGAAAAAGAATAAAAAGGACCGAAAAATATATGTGTCATGCATAAATGAAGAAAAGGGCGGCGTAGCAAGAAAAAACTGCAGGGTAGCCTGCATCGGCTGCGGCAAATGCGTGAAGGTTTGCCCATTTGACGCCATAGCCCTTGAGAACAACCTGGCGTATATCGATGCCGTCAAATGCAAGCTCTGCAGGAAATGTGTTCCGGAATGTCCGACCAATGCCATCCTGGAAGTAAATTTCCCGGCAAAAAAGAAACAGGAGGCCAAAGCGGAAAATCCGGTACAGGACAGGGAGCAATCAAAATCGTGACCAATCGGGATGGAACGGAAAGGCAGATTAAAAAAAACAACAGGAGGTCAATAAGTGATTAAAACATTTACCAAAGGCGGTGTTCATCCACCGGAGAATAAACTCTCGGCAAATAGCCCGATTCGGGTGCTGCCTTTGCCAAAAACCGTGAACATTCCCCTGAGCCAGCATCTTGGCGCCCCCGCCGAGCCTCTGGTAAAAAAGGGAGACAGGGTAAAAACCGGCGAGCTCCTCGCCCGGGGCTGCGGCTTTATATCGGCCTGCATCCATTCATCTGTCACTGGCAAGATTGCAAAAATTGACAAGCTGATGGACCACAGCGGTTACAGGCGCATGACGGTCGTGATTGACACGGAAGAGGATGAGTGGCAGGAGGGCATAGACACAAGCCCCAACCTGGTCAAAAACATCGCCCTCACCGGTGCTGAAATTATAGAGAAAACCAAAGGTTCGGGAATCGTCGGACTGGGAGGGGCGACTTTTCCCACCCACATCAAGCTCTCGGTGCCCAAAGGAAAAAAGGCAGAGTACCTCATCATAAACGGCGTGGAATGCGAGCCATGTCTTACAGCCGATCACCGTCTCATGCTTGAAAAGGGAGAAGAGATGATAACTGGTATCCGGCTTATTATGAGGGCTCTGGAGGTTGAAAAGGCAATAATCGGAATCGAGAACAACAAGCCAGATGCAATAAGCCATCTCCGGTCGCTCACCGGGGAATACCCGGGAATAAAAGTCCAGCCACTAAAGGTGAAGTATCCTCAGGGTGCTGAAAAACAACTTATAAAGGCCATTATCAACAGGGAAGTCCCCTCCGGAAAGCTTCCGGTCGATGTGGGCGCGGTGGTAGACAATGTGGGAACCGCCTTTGCAGTATATGAGGCGGTACAAAAAAACAAGCCGCTGATCGAAAGAGTCGTTACCGTAACCGGTAAAAAACTTGCCGGTCCATCGAATTTCCTGGTAAGAATCGGCACTCCGGTGGCCGATCTGATCAATGCCGCAGGCGGCCTGCCCGAAGACACCGGCAAAGTCGTGAACGGCGGACCAATGATGGGAAAGGCACTCAATTCGCTCGATGTCCCGGTTACAAAAGGCACCTCGGGCATCCTTCTGCTTAGCCGGGAAGAATCGTTCCGCAGGCCGGTATTAAATTGTATCCGCTGTGCCAAATGTGTCAGCATCTGCCCCATGGGGCTCGAACCCTACCTGCTCAGAGCCGCATCCGAATACAAGAAATGGGATATTGCAGAAAATGAGCGCGTGATGGATTGCATGGAGTGCGGATCCTGCAGCTACCTTTGTCCCTCGGGAATCCCGTTGCTCGATTTCATAAGGCTCGGCAAGGCCAGCGTCAGCAAAATCATCAGGGCAAGAAAACAATAGAGTTGCACGATAAAATGAAAAGCAAAGAAAAAACTGACATAAAATCCCCTATAATTTCAAAAACCTGATCGCCCGTGATAAGCTTCACCATTCCAATAAACCAGCCTGACGCCAAACCTGATTCATCGCAATGGATAAACTGATTGTCGCCCCTTCTCCCCACTATTACGGTGACTATACCGTTCAAAAGCTGATGTACGGAGTTATATACGCACTGATACCCGCGCTTCTTGTCTCCGTTTATTTTTTCGGCATCGGCGCATTGATAGTTGCCGCCGTAAGCATTGTTTCATGTCTTGCCTTCGAGTACCTGATACAGAAATACCTGATGAAAACCGAGCCCACCGTCACCGACGGCTCGGCACTGGTAACCGGTCTTCTCCTGGCGTTCAACCTGCCCACGAACCTCCCCTGGTGGATCATAGTTATCGGCTCCCTGGTGGCTATAGGAGTGGGCAAGATGACTTTCGGGGGACTTGGCAACAACCCGTTCAACCCGGCCCTGGTGGGCAGGGTATTTTTGTTCATATCATTCCCGGTGCAGATGACCAGCTGGCCCACACCCATAGCATCGAGGATGCAATATACCGATGCGGTCACCGGTCCGACTCCCCTGGGCATCATGAAAGAAGGATTGTCGGCCGAGGTCACCACCTCCCAGCTGATGGAGCAGATACCCGGATACATGGAGATGTTCATGGGCCATATGCGCGGCAGCCTGGGCGAGATGTCGGCGCTGGCCCTTCTGGCCGGCGGCATCTATATGCTTTCAAGGCGGATAATAACATGGCACATACCTGTATCGGTCCTTTTATCGGTGCTGGTTTTTACAGGCATACTGTGGCTGATTAATCCCTATGACAATGCCGACCCGCTGTTTCATCTGCTGAGCGGGGGACTCGTACTGGGGGCATTTTACATGGCAACCGATTATGTCACCTCTCCCATGACTCCAAAGGGGATGTGGATATTTGGCGTCGGGATAGGGGTGATAACCGTTGCAATAAGGGTGTTCGGGGCATACCCTGAAGGGGTATCATTCGCCATACTCATCATGAACGCTTTCGTGCCCCTTATCAATAAATATGTCAAACCCGCCGGATTCGGAGAGGAGGTGAAAAATGGCTAAAAGAGAATCAACCTTCGGGAACATGATACTGGCACTTGTGGTAATTACCTTTGTTGCCTCTGCTTCCCTTGGATTTATTTACGAGCTTACCAAAGAGCCCATAGAAATGGCCGCGGTTGCCAAAAGAAATCAGGCCATCGGCGCCGTGGTTCCTGAATTTGACAATGACCCTTCCGGGGAACGGTACACAATCGAGGTGCCCGACGGAGAGCTGGTGGTGTACCCTGCCATGAAGGACGGCGAACCGGTGGGAGCTGCAATAGAGACTTTTACAAACAGGGGATTCAGCGGAGAGATACGGCTGATGGTAGGGATCCGCCCCGACGGCACCATTCATGGCATAGAGGTCCTCGAGCACCGGGAAACACCCGGTCTGGGAGATAAAATTGAAACAGGCAAGTCCGATTTTCATTTGCAGTTCGAAGGAGAGAACCCTGCCGAAGATTTCCGTGTAATGATAAGACAGGACGGCGGCGATGTCGATGCCATAACCGCGACAACCATAACCTCGAGGGCATACTGTGATGCAGTGAGGCGCGCCTGGAACGCCTATATTATGCGTGACGTGGACGATACATTTGATCTTCCTTCGACCGGTGAGGCAATAGACCGGGTATTGCCCCCATATGGCAATAATCCGGTAAATGAGCAATTCCAGGCAGTGCACGAAGGGAGGGTTTATAATGTCTATCCCGGAAGAAGGGGAAGAAGGTTTACGGGCACCGCCGTTGAATCATATACCGAATCGGGGTATGTAGGCGCCATAAGGCTCATGGTAGGCTTTGACAGCGACGGAATAATCACCGGCATAGAGGTGCTTGAACACAATGAGACCCCCGGATACGGAGATCTGATCGAACCGGCAAGGTCTGACTTCCACAGGCAGTTTATCGGCATGGACCCTTCGGCCGAAGACCTGCAGGTCAGGGAAGACGGCGGGGTGATCGACGGCATCAGCGGTGCCACGGTTACCTCCAGGGCATATTGTGAGGCCGTCCGGCTGGCATATGAGGTCTTCCTTGAAAATAAAACCCCGCGCCGGAATAATTGACCTTGCAAGCGGCAGTGCCCTGCTTTTACAGATAAAGATATAAATATATGGACCAGGCAAAAAATTTCACCAAAGGATTCATCAGGGAAAACCCTGTATTTGCCCTGATGCTGGGATTATGCCCTGCGCTGGGCACCACCACCTCGGCCTACAATGGCATGGGAATGGGCCTTGCCACCATGTTCGTGGTAATTATGTCAAACATCGTGGTGTCGCTTATAAAGGATTTTGTTCCCAACAAGGTCAGGATCCCGAGCTATATCGTGATAATTGCCTCCTTCGTGACCATGGTCGACCTGGGCATGGCCGGATACATGCCTGCGCTTCATGAACAGCTGGGACTGTTTATTCCCCTGATCGTTGTGAATTGTTTTGTGCTTGGACGGGCCGAGGCCTTCGCATCCAGGAATACACTGGGCTCATCGGTTGTCGACGGGTTCGGCATGGGGCTGGGGTTTACGCTTGCCCTTACCATGCTCGGGGCATCGCGCGAGATACTGGGAAGCTATGCCCTGTTCGGGTTCCAGTTTATCGGTCAGGACGGGATGCTGGTTTTCATACTGGCTCCAGGTGCATTCATCGCCCTGGGTTACCTGATAGCTCTTACAAACAAACTGAACAAATAGCAAACTCCGGCAACCATGGAATACATTGCAATAGTTTTATCGGCCATTCTTGTAAACAACATCGTACTGGCGCAGTTCCTCGGACTCTGTCCCTTCTTCGGGGTATCCAACAAGATCTCCACCGCGGCCGGCATGGGAGGGGCGGTTTTGTTCGTGATGACCATCGCGGCAATAGTGACCTACCTTATTGCGCACTATATACTTATTCCCCTGGATCTTGTTTATCTGCGGACTGTCACCTATATACTGGTGATTTCTTCGCTTGTGCAGATGGTGGAGATCATCCTTAAAAAGGTAAGTCCCCCGCTCTACCAGGCCCTGGGGATATTTCTTCCGCTGATGACAACCAACTGCGCAATCCTGGGCGTGGCCATCCTTGTAATACAACAGGACCATACCCTGATGAGCGGGGTCGTGTTTGCAATAGCCCATTCCATTGGATTCACCATAGCTCTGGTTATCCTTGCCGGCATACGCGAACAGCTTGAATTGCTCAATGTGCCCAAAGGCATGAGGGGCAACCCCATCATACTCGTCGCCGCCGGGCTCCTCGCCATGGCTTTCATGGGATTTGCAGGTATCGTCTGAGACACCGGCCCGGCCGTGTAAAAATTCAACACATTGAGATATAAAATCACCATCCGGATCCGGGCATGCCGTGAAAAGCGTTCCGGTTTTCAGAACAAGACCATGAACGCCTGATCCCGGCCATCCGGGAAGGCCGGCAGACCGGAAATTTTTCGGGCCCATGGCCATCGGTTTGGAATGATTTTGGAGTTTTTTTCTTACGCACAAAATTCAAAATCTTCAGCATATGGGTCCGACATCTTCAGAACTTATCAAAAAGGAAATAATTGACCAGCTTACCTGGGATAGCAGCGTGAATGCAAACGATATCTATGTTACCGTCACCGACGGAGTGGCAGAGCTCAGGGGCAAGGTGCCTACCTATGCATCAAAGATAGCCGCCGAAAAAAATGCCTGCTCGGTGGAAGGAGTAAGGCGTGTTGAGAACTACCTTGAAGTCGAGCTTCCTCCCGATCTTTCCAGGCCGTCCGATACGGAAATTACCAGCACAATAGAGAACAAACTGATATGGAACAGCGAGATCAATTCTGCCGGCATGAATGTCAAGACTACCGATGGGGTAGTCTCACTCAGCGGCACCGTCGATTCCTACTGGCAGAAAAGCCTTGCCGAAGATGTAGCGCTGTTTACAAAGGGCGTTACCGAGGTGGTGAATAACCTTTCGGTAAGTGTCACAAAATCGATAGTCGACATCGATATAGAAAGAGACATAAAAAGCACTTTCAAAAGAAGCGGCCTGGTAAAGGAGGAGGATATTACCGTAAGCGTAACAAACGGGATAGTCCGCCTCAGCGGCACCGTCCCGAATTACACCGTGAAAAAACAGGCAAAAAATATTGCCATGTATACGGCAGGGGTGATTGATGTAGTGGACGACATTGTCCTGGGCCGACCTTAATTTTTGCTTTCCAGCCCCTCATAGATGAGACTGCAGATATCCCCGTCGGCAAATTCCACCACCTCGATCATCTGATCCTCGACCCGGTAAATCCTGACACTGTCTTCGATCAGATCGATCCTGACCTTGCCGGCGCATTTCCTGTACCAGTCGAAAATATGGTTGGAAAGAGGCAGGGCGGAAACCAGGGTATGGATCTCCTTCAGGCGCCTCAGTGCCTTGTCGCTGCCAAAGCCGGCAACTCCCGGGATATTGAGGCGGGCCTGGG
>SKQJ01000359.1 GCA_007119075.1 Bacteroidales bacterium
GCAGCATGCTGTCATCCTGGTCCGTGACGGGCCCTCGTCTGCAGCATGCTGTCATCCTGCTCCGTATCGGGCAACCGTCTGATCCGTGTTGAGCCTCCATTTGCAGCATGCTGTTATCCTGATCCGTATCGGGCCTCCGTCTGATCGTGTTGAGCCTCCATTTGCAGCATGCTCTTATCCTGCTTCGTCTCGGCCCCCGATTGATAATGGGAAGAAATGTTCCCTGTCCGCATAGCAAAGATAAATTAATTTGGAATATGCCATGTTCTAAAAGAAGACAGTTCACAGTATATCTGAAAAAAAACGTAAATTAGCCACGCGGCAGGCATCATCCCTGCTGCCGGGTTTAACCAAACAATCATTTTTTCATGCAGGATAAAATTTTAATTCTTGATTTTGGCTCCCAATACACTCAATTGATAGCCAGAAGGATACGTGAGATGCATGTGTATTGCGAAATATATCCCTTCAACAAGTATCCGATGCCGGATTTGTCGGTAAAGGGCGTTATACTTTCCGGAAGTCCTTCATCGGTCCGGGACCCCGGCGCTCCTGTCGCCGATCTCAGCCCTTTCGTGGGCAAGGTGCCTATTCTCGGAATATGCTACGGAGCCCAGTTTCTGGCATATCAGGATGGGGGAGAAGTTGCTTCTTCCGTCTCGAGGGAATACGGAAGGGCAAAACTTGATACCATTGATCCCAACTCCGAATTATTTTCAGGGGTAAGTGAAGGATCCCAGGTCTGGATGTCCCATGCTGATTCAATATTCAGGTTGCCGGCAAATTATGCCGTTATCGGAAAAACTGCCGACGTGGCAATTGCGGCCTTCAGGGTGACCGGAGAACAAATATATGGCATCCAGTTTCATCCGGAGGTATATCACACCACCGAAGGCAAGCTCATTCTTAAAAATTTTGTCGATGATATCTGCGGATGCAGCCAGGACTGGACGCCTGCTTCATTTGTAGAGGAGTCGGTCGCCATTCTCAGGTCGCAGCTGAAGGATGACAAGGCAATACTGGGTCTCTCCGGCGGGGTCGACTCAACAGTGGCAGCAACATTGCTTCACAGGGCAATAGGCAAAAACCTGACCTGTATTTTTGTCGATAACGGTCTGCTGAGAAAGAATGAATTTTCCAAAGTGATAAAATCCTATGAGCATATGGGCCTGAATGTGAAAGGTGTCGATGCCCGGGAGAAATTCCTCGAATCGCTCCTTGATGTTTCAGACCCTGAACAGAAGAGAAAGATCATCGGCAGATGTTTCATAGAAGTATTTGAAAAAGAGGCACTGGAACTCAGGGATGTCAGATGGCTTGCCCAGGGTACTATTTATCCCGATGTTATTGAATCGGTTTCGGTCAACGGTCCCTCGGTCACCATCAAATCTCATCATAATGTGGGCGGACTGCCTGAAATAATGAATCTGAAGGTTGTCGAGCCCCTGAAATTATTATTCAAGGATGAGGTGCGGAAGGTCGGCAGCACCCTGGGAATTGACAGGTCTCTTTTAAGCCGACATCCCTTTCCCGGGCCCGGTCTCGGA
Source organism: Bacteroidales bacterium (assembly GCA_007119075.1). GTDB lineage: Bacteria > Bacteroidota > Bacteroidia > Bacteroidales > PUMT01 > PXAP01. The sequence continues at coordinate 1,548 of SKQJ01000359.1, forward strand.
ATCAGGGTGGTGGGACCGGTAACGCCGGAAAGGATAGCCATACTGCAGGAGGTGGATGATATCTTTATAAGGGGTTTGATCGATAACGGATTGTATGACAAGGTATGGCAGGCCGCGGCATTGTTGCTGCCCGTGCAATCGGTGGGCGTGATGGGGGATGAAAGGACCTACGAGAGCGCCGTTGCCCTCAGGGCGGTTACGTCTACCGACGGGATGACGGCGGATTGGGCGCATTTGCCGTATGATTTTCTCAGCAGGATATCCAATGAGATAATCAACAGGGTAAAAGGTGTGAACAGGGTGGTATATGACATTAGCTCAAAACCCCCTGCCACCATAGAATGGGAGTAGTTTGCCGGCAGGATGCTTGCCGGCAGTCATAAGAAATTGGTGACTGCTTGTAGTTGGCCGGCAGGATGCCGGCTGGCAGTCATAAGAATTTGGTGGCCGCTTGTAGTTGGCCGGCAGGATGCCGGCTGGCAGTCATAAGAGATTGGTGGCCGCTTGTAGTTTGCCGGCAGGATGCTTGCCGGCAGTCATAAGAAATTGGTGACTGCTTGTAGTTTGCCGGCAGTCATAAGAAAATGATGACTGATTGTAGTAACAGCATGATGCTTGCCGGCTCATAAGAATTGTTAAAAGCAAGCGGTTTCTCAACAATTAGGTGGCTGCGACCGTTAAGAGAAAGGTGAAAAACACCGGTGAAAGTTAAACACGCTGATGAACCGTCGATGCACTGTTGAAAGATTTATACACCGGCTGCCTTCAACAAAATATTGTAGTTTTCCGTTAATAGATTAAATGCGGACTAATCTTAATGAAAAAAGCTCATGAAGAAACATATTAATCACATATTTCTTGCCCTTGCACTTGTTTTCCTGTTCAATAGCGGAAATGCACAGGTGTTTAACGAGCAGGTTTATAAATACAGCAAAGCCCTTGGAGCGATAGCGAATTTTTACGTTGATCCTGTTGAAGAAGACGAGCTTGTTGAGCACGCAATAGTAGAGATGCTGAAAAAACTGGATCCCCATTCAGTTTATATCAACAAGGATGATGTCAGGGCCATGAATGAACCCCTGCAGGGCAATTTTGAAGGTATCGGAGTTCAGTTCAACCTGCTGAATGATACCATTTATATAATTTCACCCATTTCCGGCGGACCTTCCGAAAGGGTCGGAATACAGGCAGGTGACAGGATTATCGAGATAGATTCTGAAAATGTTGCCGGTGTCGGTATAACAAATACCCAGGTGCGCGAAAAGCTTATGGGCGAAAAAGGTACCCAGGTCACTGTTGCCGTTAAGCGGCGGAATGAACAGTCCCTTATCGAGTTCACCATAACCCGTGACAAGATACCCATCTACAGCCTTGATGCAGCCTATATGGTAGATGATGAAACCGGTTATATCCGGCTCAACCGGTTTTCCTTTACTACGGTCAGTGAATTTGAGGAAGCCCTGGAAAAACTCAAGAGCCAGAGAATGAAAAATCTGATCCTCGACCTCAGGGATAACGGGGGAGGATATCTCCAGGAATCGATAACCCTTTCGGATCATTTTCTTGACGAAGGAAAAATGATAGTTTATACCGAAGGCCTTAATATTGCAAAAATGGACTATACAGCCACCAGGAAAGGCGATTTCAAGAATGGACGTCTGGTGGTTTTGCTGAATGAAGGGTCCGCTTCTGCGAGCGAAATAGTTGCCGGAGCCGTACAGGACTGGGACAGGGGAGTTATAGTAGGCAGAAGATCATTCGGAAAGGGGCTGGTGCAGCGTCCGGTAAACCTGCCTGACGGATCGATGATCCGGCTTACCGTGGCCAGGTATTACACTCCTACCGGCAGGCTCATACAGAAACCTTATGATCAGGGTGCTGATGAATATGCAATGGATGCCATGAGGAGATTTTCCAACGGGGAATATTTTTACCGTGACAGTATAAACCTTCATGATTCTCTGAAATATCTTACCCTGATAAATCAAAGGCCCGTATACGGGGGAGGCGGGATAATGCCGGATGTGTTCGTGCCCTATGATACGACATCCATTACAGGTTATTACAGGAGCCTGGTCCGCAGGGGAGTCTTTAATACATTTGTGCTGAACTACCTTGATGTGAACCGTAGCCGGCTGGAATCGGAATATTCCGATTTCAGAAAATTCAGAGATGAATTTGAAGTCGGTGGCGACATCCTCTCGCAATTCAAAGACTACGGGGAAAGTGAGGGAGTGACCCTGAACGAGGAGGAGTTCGGTATCTCGCGGGATTTGATTGCAAACCAGCTCAGGGCTCTGATAGCCAGGGACCTGTTTACCATGAGCGAGTATTTTCAAATAATCAATGCCCATGATGATGCTTTCAGGAAAGCCATGGAGATAATAGGAGAGCGGCGTTACTACCAATCAATGATACAGCCCGACTGACGGAAGAGTGCCCTGATGAAAATACACAAGGTTGTTGTAACCGGACCGGAATCTACGGGAAAAACATCCCTTGCCTCACGGCTTGCCTCCCGTTTCGGCACTGTATGGATACCTGAATACGCACGCGGTTACATACTTGGTCTTGGCAGGGATTATACTTACCTCGATATTGAACACATAGCCATGGAACAGGTGCTACGGGAGAAAAAATATATTTCCCGGGCAAACCATTTTTTGTTCTTCGATACCCATCTGATAATTACCAAGATCTGGTTCAGAGTTAAGTATGACCGCTACCCTTTGTGGATTGACGACGCCATACGGGAATCCGGCATTGATCTCTACCTGGTTTGCAATACGGACATTCAGTGGGTGGCCGATGAAGTTAGGGAAAACGGAGGTGAAATGCGGGAAAAACTTCTGGCTATGTACCTGGAGGAGATCAGAGCATTTGGATTTTCCGGAGAACTTGTTTCCGGGCAGGGACCGGCCAGGATAAAATCGGCCATCGAACATCTGAATAACCACTTTAACCTGAAAACAATTGGAGTTTTATAATTTGACTGAAAACAGTCCGCAGATAACCGCGAAAACCCTCCGCGGGCTCGAAGAAATACTGGCATCGGAAATACGGTCAATCGGGGGCAGGAATATTAAAACAGGGACAAGGGTCGTCCATTTTGAAGGGGACAGGGAACTTTTGTACAAGGCCAATTTTCTTTCCCGCACCGCCCTCCGCATTCTTAAACCTTTTCATGAATTCAAGGCACGGGATGAAAATGAGCTTTATCGCGGTGCTTATGATTTTGACTGGGCTCCATTGCTTTCGGGCGACAGGACTTTTGCCATAGACGGCGTTTTGAATTCACCGTATTTCAATCACTCCGGCTATATCGCACTGAAGGTAAAGGATGCCATTGCCGATCAGTTCCGGGCCAAAACGGGTAAAAGGCCTTCGGTCGACACAGAGAATCCCGACATAAGGATAAACCTTCATATTTCAGGTGATAAATGTACGATGCTCCTTGACTCTTCGGGCGAATCCCTGCACAGAAGAGGATACCGGGAAGAGACTCATAAAGCGCCCCTGAGCGAAGTCCTGGCGGCCGGGATAATCATGCTCTCAGGCTGGGATCGGCGTTCTCCGCTTGTGGATCCTATGTGCGGCTCCGGCACCATTCCCATAGAGGCTGCCATGATAGCTTCCAATGTGCCTCCCGGGTTTTACAGGAAAAATTTTGCCTTTCAGAAATGGCCCGACTATGATGACCTTCTTTTCCGGAAAATATATGAAGGGGATTATCCCCAGCCAAAAGATCTTCCTCTTATTGCAGGATCGGATACATCGTCACATGCCGTGGGCATTGCCAGGAAAAATGCCAGGAACGCCTTTCTCACCCGGAAGGTAGCCCTCAGAATATCTTCCATGGAAAACCTTGAGCCCCCTGAAGGCCCCGGTGTGCTTATCACTAACCCTCCCTACGGTGAAAGGATCAGGCCGGATAATCTCAGGGCGCTTTATTCGGTTTTGGGAGATGTCCTGAAGAAAAAGTTCACCGGTTATTCGGCATGGATACTCAGCAGCAACAGGGAAGCCTTGAAATTTGTAGGGCTCAGGCCTGAAAAGAAAATAGTCCTTTTCAACGGCCCTCTTGAATGCAGGCTTGTCAAGTACTCCCTTTACGAGGGCAGCAAGAAGACAGTAAAATAAGAAATATTGTTTATTAATAATAAATGTATATTTTTAAAAGCCGGAATTATTGCGAATAGATTGGTAGTTTTATTATATTTGTCCGGCGCTACAGGCCGATCAGTGGTATTATTACAATGTTTAAGCCTTTATGAGCTTTAATTTACAGGAAAGTTACAAACAAATGAATGAGGGCGATGTACTTCTCGCCTATAAGGGAAGCATTACCACTGAGCTGATCACGAATGTGCTGGAAGTAATTGAGACCAAGCTCGAAGATTTCAATACCGCCTCTGCAATAAGGAAAAAAGTCTACAACGTACTTGTAGAAACCCTTCAGAATCTTTTTCATCATATTGACGACCTTCCCGAAGAAGTAAAAGACGAATTTGATGCCAGGTTCGGAGTGCTTGTCATTTCCCGTGAAGGCGATTTCTACCGGATCTCAACGGGCAACTTTATTTATACTCCCCGCGTCAGGCCATTAAAGGAGAAAATTGACAAGATCAACTCCCTTTCAAGGGATGAGCTTAAGGATATGTACAAATTCGTACTTAACCATCAAAAAGTTTCTTCCAAAGGGGGAGGCGGGCTTGGACTGATAGATATCGCAAAGAAAACAGGCAACAAGATGAAATATGAATTCATCAAGTATAATGATGAATATTATTTTTTCAAATTGAATGTATTTGTAACCGTAAAACACGAATAAGCAATTTTTTTCTAAAATGGAATCCATCATAAGGGAAGGAACACCAAAGACGCCTTCAATCAGGTTTGACGCAGGAAAGGGCATTGTTGAGATCAGGGGCCGGTCAATTCCTGAAAATTCAACAGAATTTTTTGAGCCGCTGGTCGACTGGCTTGACAAATACTCGGAAAATCCCGCGAAAGTCACTACTGTCAATATACATCTTGAATATTTCAATACAAGTTCATCAAAGAGCATACTTGACCTCTTCAAGAAACTCGAGGCGATCCACAAGTCAAACAATGAGGTTATCATCCACTGGTATTATGAAGAGGACGACGAAGACATGCTGGAAGCCGGCGAGGATTATGAATCAATCATCAGGATTCCCTTTAAACTGATTGAGGTACAGGATTGATCTGCATTTTCCGGATCTTATCCC
>SKQJ01000302.1 GCA_007119075.1 Bacteroidales bacterium
CCTACGGCCTTGCCGGCTCGCTCAGGGAAGCGGGGATCAGTCTGCCGGGAAAGAAATGTATGGTGATGGGAGCGGGGGGAGCCGGCAAAGCAGCAGTAATAGGGCTTAAGAATGCGGGTGCCGATGTTATGATAACAAACCGAACCCCGGGAAAAGCATTCGAATTTGCCTCCAGGGCCGGATGCTGGTTTACCGGCATGGAGGAAGCGGTAAAAAGCCTTAAATCCTATGATGTGCTCGTCCTGACCCTTCCCCCTGGGATCTACCCATTTGGCCCCGAAAACGTGCACAAGGATCTTATAATTGTCGACGCCAATTACAGGTCGCCCTCCGATACAGCCGGGACTGATAAATTCAGGTGCAGGGTAATAAAAGGAGACCGCTGGCTTCTGCACCAGGCGGTCGAGGCATACCGCCTCTTTACCGGGAAGGATGCAGATATACAACTGATGGAGAAGGGGTTGAGGGAAACTCCCGATCCGGGAAATATTTCGGTCAGGGTTATCGGGGACTGGCGCAGTGAGTTCACGGATGATTATGCCGGTGCAGATATGCTGGTTGACGGCAGGAATCTGGACGAAGAGGAATTAAAGTCGATTATAGATGAAGAAAAGCACAGGGCCTTCAAAGGTTCAGGGTAGCATCCAGGCCCCTCCCTCAAAGAGCTTTGCACAGCGCGCAATAGCCATAGCGGCCCTCGCCGCCGGGCGTTCGGAAATTTTGTTCCCGGGGTCATCGGACGATGTGAAGGCAGCCATTGACGTTGCAGAACAGCTTGGAGCCCGGACGGAGCTTTCCGGCAATATGCTGGCCCTGACAGGAGGGATAAGCCCCCCGCCCGGCGTGCTTGATTGCGGTGAAGCAGGCCTGAGCATCAGGATGTTCTCTTCGGTTGCCGCCATCCTTGACCGTCCGGTCACGTTAACCGGCCGGGGCTCTCTGCTGAAAAGGCCTATGAATATCGTGGAAGACTCGCTCTTGGCCATGGGTGTCGAATGCTCGACGAGCGGCGGTTATCTCCCGCTTAAGGTACGCGGCCCGATCCCCGGCGGCACGGCCGAGGTAGACGGATCATTTTCCTCCCAGGTGCTGACAGGGATGCTTATAGCCGCTCCCTATGCTTTGGGTGACATTAAAATACTGGTTAAAAATCTCAGCAGCCGTCCCTACATCGATATTACCCTTGCGGTCATGAAAAGTTTCGGGGTTGAAGCTGAAAACCGCGATTACCGGGAATTCCTTGTAAAATCGGGACAGAGGTACGAGCCTTCAGCCTACAGGGTGGAAGGGGACTGGAGCGGTGCCGCTTTTTTGCTGGTTGCCGGTGCCATAGCCGGAAGCGTAATGGTTGAGAATCTCAATGCAGATTCCCCCCAGGCCGACAGGGCCATAATGGATGCCCTGAAAATGGCCGGTGCCGGCATCACTGTATCGGGCAGCTCCGTTGCCGCCCAAAGGGCCGTCCTTAAAGCCTTTGAATTCGATGCCACCCATTGTCCCGATCTTTTCCCCCCACTGGTGAGCCTTGCCTCATACTGCCGGGGAACGTCGAAAATCAGTGGGGCCGGCCGGCTGCTTCATAAGGAGAGCAACAGGGCGGCAACCCTTATGGAAGAGTTTGGAAAACTTGGCATAAGGATAACCTGCCAGGGTGACCTGATGGAGGTCAAAGGCGGCAGATGCACCGGGGGCAGTGTGATTTCACACGGCGATCACCGGATTGCGATGGCTTGTGCCGTTGCCTCCCTGGCCGGCGACGGATCGGTGGAGATAGGCGATGCGGAGGCAGTTGCCAAGTCTTACCCAGATTTTTTTGCCGATATAGACACTTTAACGGCCGGTTGATCGCCGGAACTGCAAATTTTTTTTCAAAGAAAAGCCCGGTAACAATATTTTCATATTTTTACAGAAAAAATCAATCCCTTTCCGGATCACATTACCGCTACTTACAAGATAACAAATGAACAGTACAGGAAGAATTTTCAGGATCGGTTTGTTCGGAGAATCCCATGGTGCGGGAATCGGAGTTACCATCGACGGGTGCCCCCCGGGACTTCCGCTGACCACTGAATCATTCATGGAAGATCTCGGGAGGAGGAAACCGGGCAAAACCGGAACAACGCCAAGGGTTGAGGAGGATATTCCCGAATTGCTGTCGGGCCAGTTCAATGGCTTTACCACCGGCGCCCCCATTACAATCCTCTTCCGCAACAAGAATGTAAGGTCAGGCGATTATGCCGACCTGCGGGAGACTCCTCGCCCCGGCCACTCTGATTTCGTGGCATACAAAAGATTCAGGGGCTATAACGATTACCGGGGCGGAGGCCATTTTTCGGGACGTCTCACCCTGTGTCTTGTCGCCGCCGGGGTGATTGCAAAAAAACTCCTTTCACCGGTCACCATTGAAGCCAGCCTTATAAGCGCCGGCGGCGAAACCAATATAGAAAAGGCCGTTTCCGCAGCCCTGGAGACGGGCGATTCTATCGGAGGAGTGGTAGAATGCCGTGCAAACAATATACCTGTAGGGTGGGGCGAGCCTTTTTTCGATTCGGTTGAATCGGTTATCGCCCATCTTGCCTTTTCGATCCCTGCAATCAAGGGCGTAGAGTTCGGATCGGGATTCGGGGCAGCTTCAATGAGAGGCAGCGCCCATAACGATCCCATTATCGATGATACCGGAAAAACCGCCACCAACAATGCCGGCGGCATATCCGGGGGGCTCACCAACGGCAATGAACTGGTTTACCGGATTGCAGTGAAACCCACTTCAAGCATCTCAATCAGCCAGTCCACCTACAGCGTCAAAACAGGTAAGGTAGAGAAGCTAGAGGTAAAGGGACGGCATGATGCCTGTATTGCACTGAGGGTGCCGGTAGTTATGGAGGCGATTACGGCAATCGCTCTTGCCGATCTTAAATTGATGTCCGAAAGCAGATGATCCTGATCGTTGAAGCCGGCACAACCGGGGCATAAGCCGGCACAACCGGGGCATCTTGAAGAATTTAAATTAAAGGCCGAAATCAGATGATGAAAACAAAAAAAATTAATTATAAAGTTGTTTATTTGCATTAACCTAATATTATACCATTAACCCCATGAGAAAATTACTTACGCTTCTGATTATTGCGGTATTGCTCCCTGCATGCAGGTCAGGAAGGGAAATGACCCCGGTAGAGTATTCTTCACCACCTGTAAGGCCTGCGGCAAGGGCACCGGAGACAAAACCCGAACCGGCCGCCGAACCCGCAGAGGTTATCCCGGTTGTCGAAGAGAGATTTGAGTTCGAACAGAAACAGGACGAGCTGGATCACCAGGTAAACAGCTTTTTTGTGATCCTTGGGAGTTTCCGCGTAAGCGAAAATGCAAACAGCTTCAAGACCTCGCTGGAAAGCTCCGGGTTCAATCCTGTTATCCTGCTTTCGGAAACCGGGCTGCACCGGATCAGTGTCGGTTCCTTTTCACAGGAGGCCGAGGCACGGCAAAGGGTGTTGCAGATCCGAAGGGCCAGCCCCGAATATCATGATGCCTGGCTGCTGATAAGAAGGGTAATGTAGTTTTACAGACCGGATATGGATGAAGCTACCCTTAAAAACGGATAGCTTCATCAGATTTTCCTCCGGAAATCCGTTGGATTATATCAGTTATACGCAGCTTCGCCGTGTTCATATATATCAAGCCCTTCTTCTTCGACTCTTCGCGAAACACGCAGTCCGACAGTATGTTTAAGCACGGTGAACAGGAGAAAGCCGGTGCCCATGGCCCATGCGGCAACCGCCACGACACCAATAACCTGCGACAACAGCAGTCCGCCTCCCCCTCCATAGAACAATCCGCCGTCGGTCGAAAAGAATCCGACCATCAGCGTTCCGAAGGCACCGCAAACCCCGTGCACCGAAATTGCGCCTACCGGGTCGTCTATTTTCAAAACCTTGTCGAAAAAGGAAACCGAATATACCAGTATGATCCCGGCAAGAAAACCTACCGTAGCTGCTCCTGCGGGACTTATTACGTCCGTTCCTGCCGTTATGGCCACAAGTCCGGCGAGCGCCCCGTTAAGCGTAAGGCTTAATACCGGCTTTTTATAAAGGATCCATCCGGTGCAGATAGCTCCCACCACTCCTGCTGCCGCCGAGAGGTTGGTAGTCACAAAAATATGCGAAATTGCCAGCGCATTTTCTGTACCCGATGATGCAAGCTGCGAACCGGGATTGAAACCGAACCACCCGAACCATAATATAAATACACCAAGGGCTCCAAGCGTCAGACTGTGGCCGGGTATGGCATTTGTCTTCCCGTTGTACTTCCCGATCCTCGGGCCAAGTATGGCTGCTCCGGTCAGCCCCACCCATGCTCCGACCGAGTGCACCACGGTTGACCCTGCAAAATCATGAAATGGTATTTCCATAGCGGCAAGCCACCCGTCTCCCCATATCCAGTGGCCGGATACCGGATATATAATGGTGGTGATCACGATACTGAAAATAATATATACCTTGAATTCGGTCCTTTCCGCCATTGCTCCGGATACTATTGTGGCGGCGGTTGCGGCAAAAACGGTTTGAAAAATCAGGAAAGCCATTCCCGGAATGCCATCGTCTTCGATCCCGCTTCCGAAAAAATAAATGCTTCCCATAAATCCGCCGTTACCGGCACCAAACATGATGCTGAAGCCGATGATCCAGAAAAACAGTGAGCCGAAGGAGAAGTCCATTATGTTTTTCATAAGGATGTTTGCCGTGTTTTTTGCCCGTGTAAAGCCTGCTTCCACCATGGCGAACCCCGGCTGCATGAACATTACTAGTGCCGCAGCAATAAGTACCCAGACCGTATCGGCCGATGCTGCCAGGTCGCTGATGCTGAGAGCAACCTTTTCCATTGTTATTGCTTCTTCCATTATTTCAGATTTTATCGTTGAAATGCTTATTTTATCTTTTCTTCCTCTTTGATGAACAGGGTGTCGTCTCCCGACTCGCCCGTGCGGATCCTGTAGCTGTCGTCGACGGGCATAACAAAGATCCGGCCGTCTCCGATTTCACCGGTTCTTGCGGCTCCCATTATGGCATCAATTGTTTTGGCGACATTTTTCTCCCTTACGACAATGGAGATAAGTATCCGCTCAATTGAGCCGGTGTCGTACACGACTCCCCTGTAGATCCGGCCCTGCCTTGCCTGGCCTATGCCTCTTACATCCCAGAAGGAAAAAAAGTCGATCTCGGCCTTGTGAAGAGCTTCCCTGACCTCTTCAAACCGTGTTTTTCTTATTATTGCCTCAATTCTTTTCATTACGATTATTTTTAATTATGTTTTGACCTGGCATACAGGTTCAATAGTTAGAATGAAAGTCCGAATACCATATATATATTGCCTGCCTCCGGATTGACCACAAGGGTTGAGAATGCAGGAAGCGCGATCATTTCCGACAGACTGATGTTTCCGGAAATCGTGAATCCGAGATTGATCAGCCCTCCCGAATCTCCATACCATCCTGCGGCCCCGCTGCCGGTATCGGGATTGTCGAGGGCAAAACCGGCAAATGTTTCAATGCTTGCCCCTCCGGCCGAAAAAGAATATCCTGCTTCCAGGTATTTGGCATGGTAATTATTTCCCATTGGATCGGTACCGTCCGCGCCATAAAGGTTCACGGCAAAAAGCACCGAGAAGGGAAAACGCTCCGTCCCGTTAAACCGGGCCATACCTTCTATGGTATGGCCGGTTGCCCCTTTACGGTAATTGAAATATTCATCTCCCCCGAAAGGGATGTCTGACGGGAAAAAATAGTCGGTCACCGTGAAGGTGAAAAGTTCAACCGGCGTATAGGAGATGTAAAAATCGGCCTCCGTTATTGCTGATCCTGCACCGAGTCCGTAGCTTCCCCAGAACCCCGCCGCCAGTCCGCTGCTTCCGGCCGTATATTCGATAAACGGCTGGATATGGGGAGAAGGACCCCCGAGGTTTATGCCTCTCCAGATATACCTGCTTGCTAAATCGGCTCCGAAATTCAGGCCGGCTGACTCCTGTGCATCTGAGATAAGCGCTCCTGGCCAAATCAACAATGAGACCAGAATACATGTGGTTGCAATCTTTTTCATGATTTAAAGGGTTAAGGTGAATGAAACAAATTTTTCGTAAAAATATAAAAAATTTTGATACCGTATATAAGTAAGAGGGGGTGTGAGTGAAAAAAAATGAAAAAAAGAAATAAGAGGGGGTATTAATAAGGGGGGTAAGAACTGAAAAAATATTAAAAAAATGCAGTGTGGGTGAAATGTAATCTGGGGGGCAACACATTTCCGGCCTGTCCCGGATGGCAAATAAATCGGTTATACCGGTTTTATGGGGTGATATCAATTATTTACCGGCAAAAATTCTATTTTTGTGCTCGTCAGTTAAAAATTGAACAATGAAGATTGCAATAATTGCCCATGACGGGAAAAAGGCCGAAATGGTTTCATTTCTGATGAAACATCTCGACCTGCTCAATGAAGAGAAAATAAATCTTGTAGCTACAGGTACCACTGGATTACACGCCGAGGAGGCCGGGCTGAAGGTATCCCGGGTGCTTTCCGGTCCGAAGGGCGGTGATGCCCAGATTGCTGCCATGGTAGCCAATGGCGAAATAGGGATGGTCTTTTTTTTCCGCGACCCCCTCGGAATGCATCCTCATGAGCCTGATATAGCCATGCTGATGCGTATATGCGACGTGCACAATATACCCCTGGCAACAAACCCTGCAACCGCCCGGCTGCTGATCAAGGGAGCCTGTTAG
>SKQJ01000429.1 GCA_007119075.1 Bacteroidales bacterium
AGCAGGTGGCCGTCGGTCAACAGTCCGATAAGCATGCTGTCGGTCAAATGCTTCTGGCCGACAATCACTTTGGCCATCTCCCGGTTTATGGTGTCAATGAAAGAGCTTTCCCTGCTGATTCGCTCATTTAGTTCCTTTATATCAATTGATTCGTCCATATGGTTGTTTTGAATTGGTGATAATCGTGCCTGTTTTTCAGAATGAATTCCTTGCGAAACCTGTCCCCGATACTCAAGACCAGCGGAAAGAGCCGATATTGACAATTAACGCGCCCGGAATATTGTTATTTCGGACTTTTTCGTTAAAAGTTGTTAAGCCGCCGCTCCTGTCTGATCTCCGCATGACGGTTTTCAAAAAATTTGCCAAACCAGGTACAAATATCGCTTTTTCCGGAAAAATGACAAACTGACAATATTATTTGGATTTGTACTCACCGAAATCTGTTTTATATTTAACCCCTCATTCCACGCACTGGTATGAAGCCGGCTGCGGATAAAAAAAGAGCTATGTACGAAACCCTGTCGGCCATTGACAATATAAGGCTGAATTTCAGTGAAGGAGGTCTCCTGTATATGAACATAACCCTGGCCTGCATTATGTTCGGGGTAGCCATGGAGATCAACATGGATAATTTCAAGAAGATCTTTCTCGACCCGAAACCGGCCATGCTGGGAATAGTTTCTCAATTCCTGTTGTTGCCGGCGCTGACCTTCGGTCTGGTAGTGATGCTGAATCCCCCTCCCTCCATCGCCATGGGCATGATACTCATTGCTGCCTGTCCGGGAGGCAATGTTTCCAACTTCATTTCATCCCTGGCAAAAGCAAATATCGCACTGTCGGTTGGCCTTACCGCATTTGCCACTCTTTCGGCCACATTCTTCACCCCTTTCAATTTTGCCTTCTGGGGGGGAATGTATGTTCGCTTTTATCAGAAAGCCGGGCATCTCAACATTCCGATCCATATCGATTTTCTGGAGATGGCCAAAACGGTCTTTATTCTTCTGGGAATTCCGCTTATCGCGGGAATGTGGGTTTCCTCGAAATTTCCAGGTTTTGCCCGCAGAAATATGAAAAGGATCAGGATAACTTCCCTGGTGCTTTACCTTTCATTTATTGCCGGAGCGCTTGTGGCAAACCTTGAGCATTTCACCGCCGTCATTTTCCCGATCGGACTGCTGGTTTTGCTGCTCAATGTCCAGACCCTGTCGACCGGGTATATAGTCGGCACGGTTGCGGGAGTCTCCAGGCCCGACAGGAGAACTCTGAGCATTGAAACCGGCATCCAGAACAGCGGACTGGCACTGATTCTTATCTTTAATTTATTCCATGGCAACGGGGGAATGGCATTTATGGCTGCCTGGTGGGGCATCTGGCAGATGGTGAGCGGACTTCTGGTTGCCCTGATACTCCGGCGGATAGCACTCCCCTCAACCGGCTGGCTGGAAGCAAAAATAAGGTGATGCAGTCATATGACAGTCCAGCGGTCAGAAAACCGGTCCATTTCATAACCGGCTGCCTGATACTTGCGTTGTCTTATGTTTTGCAAAGGGACACATTGTTTCTGCTCATCATTGCCGGGGCAGCCTTTTCTTTTGCAACATTCAATTACGGCCGGTTTGATCCGCTTCACAAGACACCCTGGTCCAGTCTCGGCACCCTGTTTTATCCGCTCGGAGTGATATCATCGTTCCTTATCCTGTATCATCAGCCTGTATGCTTTTTCAGGGCGGTGATCATGGTGCTTACCGTTTCCGATATTGCCGCCTGGCTGGCTGGGCAGAAGATAAAAAAATTCAATGTCCGCTTCAGGGTTTGGCATGACAAAAAAAGCATGTGGGGCTCAGTGGCCTTTGCCGTTTCCTCCATCCCTGTCTGGCTCATTTTTCTTCCCTCCCTGAATCCGGCCGGAATTGCGTGGTTTTTGCTTCTGGTAGTCGTTTCGGTGAATTTTGAGGCTGTTTCATACAGGGGATCCGATAATTTAACGATTCCCCTGGGATTGTCGCTCTTCTTGTTGATTTCTGAAAACCAAACGTTTAACCCATCATTGATTTTAATTATAATACTGTTTTTTGCCGCAGGATGCTTTCTGCTTTACAAATGGCACATCCTTGACCGTTTAGCCAGTCTGTCGGCCTACCTGCTCGGGATCTGGTTTGCGCTCATGGGATTTGAATGGCTGGTTCCCGTGCTGTTCTTCTTTGTCTCTTCGGTTTTGTTTACCAGGCTGCACACCTTCCTTTCAAAAAGGAAAAGATCGTCAGGCAGGCGCGATTTTTGGCAGGTGCTGGCAAATATTATCTGGGCATTGTTGAGCTCGGTCCTTTTTATGATAACACAGAATGAACTTTTCATTTACTTTTTCATCGCGCTCCTGGCGGCGGTAACGGCCGACACCTGGGCAAGCGAACTGGGGCCCCTGTTTAATAAAAAGTGCTTTTCGGTTGCAGATTTCAGGATGCACGCCGCCGGTACAACCGGTGGGATTTCGGCAGGCGGAACAATGGCGGCGCTGTTTGCTTCTGCAGCCGTATCTATGATCTCCCTTTACCTTTTCTTTGGCGAATTAAGCATCGCTGTTCTGGCAATCCTGGCCGCCTCCGGCTTTCTGGCCTGTTTTGCCGATACTTTTGCGGGGGCCTTTATTGAAGGAAAGCTGTTGAGATCGAAGATTTTTGGCCGGGGCGGCAGAGGACCGACCCCGAATGACCTGGTAAACATCATCGGTTCGGCCACAGCACCGCTGTTTTTTTTCATAATATCCCGGGTTGCATGACCGGCGGGCCCGGAAGGGGGCGGCCTCATTTAGTTCAGTGCAATGTAAATTACAAAGGCAACTACAAGCAGCAGGGAAAAAGCCAGATGAATAAGCACAGTCAGCTTTGCCCCCTTTTTCAGGCGGTCAGGCATGTCATGATATTTTGTTATTATCCTTGCGGCCCGGGGAAATATCAGTATGTAGGGTACAAGGGCAATAAGGAAAACCCATCCGCTTCCGGGGTAGAACAGGGAAATAAGCAGGATATTGATTATTATCGCCCCCTGCACGACCACATACGACCACGAGGTGAACCCTGAACCCATCCGGGATGCAACGCCGTGCTTACCTCCCTGGCGGTCGGCATCCAGATCTATCAGCTGTCCGGCCAGCAGGATCGATGAAGTGCTGAGCCCGGTAGCCGGCATGAGCAACAGCACCTGCGGATGAAAGCTCACGCCCTGGCCTATGGTTGCAATAAGTATGGCCATGGGGCCAAACGCAAGCCACACAAAAAACTCACCCAGTCCCCGGTAGGCCAGTTTTACCGGAGGAGCGGTATAATACTTGCTGAAAAAAGCAGACAGCAGGAACAATGTCCAAAGATGAGGCCGCAGAGCCGGCTCCACAAAAAATGTCAGGATCACCGTACCGGCAAAGGCAATTGCCAGTCCCCCGCGGGCAAGAAAAAACATCCGGCCCATAAGTCCCGGATTGTCGAGCAACACTCCCGAGCCTCCGCTCGATTCATTGCGGTGGACATTGACCTTGTCGGTTCCCTGGATGGTGTCATATATATCATTGTAAACATTCGTAGCCACATGCAACCCGACGCCAATAACTGTTACAAGGATGAAGCCGGCTATATCAAACCGGCCGGTAATGCTTACTGCCAAAAGAGTGCCCGCAAAAACGGGCGCAAGAATGGAGCTCAGAAACGGGGCTCTGATCATTTTTAATATCCCGGGATTTTTCATACGGATAACTGTAGGTTAATGGTTAAAGTCTCATTGGAAGTTACGCGCCAGAGGTTTGCATTGTAAAATGCCCGGATGACGCAGAGTCCTGGAACTGCCTAAAAAAAAATCAGCAGGCCTGTAAGCCGGGTTCTGTATCCCCGAAGGGATTTCCATCATTTGTCTGGGACAGCCGTTGCCGGCTGCCTCTGGCGGCCTACCCCTTCCGGAATCCCTGCCGCAACAGGGAACCAGGGCGGGCAGCCCTGTGCTTCCGGCGTACCGGAAGACCCGGAATATACATGGCCTCACAGCTCATGGGATGGACGGCTCCGCATGTCACCATGCGGACCGGTGAGCTCTTACCTCACCTTTTCACCCTTACCCCGGAAACCGGGGCGGTTATTTTCTCTTCCACTTTGCCATACCCTCGCGGGTATCTTCCTGTTAGGAAGCATGATGCCCTTTGCTGCCCGGACTTTCCTCCCCCCGCAGTTACGGGAGGCGATGGAACGGCCTGCTGAGTTCTCTGTGCATTCTGTAATACTCTTTAACAAATTATGTGCCAGTCAGCCGCACACAAAAACTGGTCCGGTCATTTCTACGCTGATCTGCAAACCCGGAGCCCGGATCGTTAAGCCTGTTGCTTCGGGGCTACCTGACAATTACCATCGTTGCCCCGTAACCATACTCCCGGAACGATGCATCCTGGTACTTCAGCCTGGGGTATTTCCTGTCAAGCGTTTTGCGAAGCTCATATTTGAGCTTTCCGCCGCCAACTCCGTGAATGAAAATAATCCGCCTGGTCTTGCCCCTTATCGCTCCCTCCAGCGCTGTGGCAAACCGCGACATCTGCGCTTCAAGCACCTCCCTTCCCGACATGCCTGCATGATCATCGACCAGTTCCTCAATATGAAGATCAATTTCCTCGATAAGAGGATCGGTTTTTTCCTTTTTGACTTCGGGCTGCGGCTTAATATCCTTTTCTGAAATTATGCGGGCTGCTTCCTGTTCAGATATCTTTCTGGTCTCCCTCTCGTGAGCATCTGAGATAACCGGGATTATGCAGGCTTTTTCATCAAAAAATTCATTGACGGCAACAAGCCCTTCGCCGTAAACGATGGCCGGATCCACTTCAACTTCCCTCTGGGAGGGAGATACCGGGGTGAAAATACCATCAATGAAAAACAGGGCCTGAACCCGGAAGGAGATAAAGGCGTTTAACTGATCACGGTCAAAACCGGCTATGAATATCTTGGTGTCGGCCTCAATCATGCCGGCTTTAAGCGTACGATAATAATCATCCTGCCTGATCATAAGGTTGCAAAGCACATTGAAAACGCTGTCGTTTATCAGCCAGGCTTCAATCTTGCCCCCCTGGCCGGTTTCGACGAAGGCAAGCAGCAGGTTTCTTTCAGGCGCTGCCGCGCCTGTCCGTTCGCCCGGGGCCAGGGAAGATATACCCGGATCGCCTTTGGCATTGCCGGTTTCGGTCGACGGGCTCCCGGGGGAATAAAACGAGCGAAGATCAGCTGCCGCTTCCCTTTCCGGCTTCCTGTCAGTATCGGTTTCTTGTTCATCTTCCTTCCGGCTTTCACGGCGGAACGCCGGAATGTCCTGCCCCTTCGGCCCGGGGAAAGCCTTTGCCGGGCTCTCAGAAGAGGCTCCCGGACGCTTTTCGGCCAGAATAAGCTCCTTGACCGGCACGGGCATCTCGAAACCGTCGGCGGTCATAACCATGGCCGTTTTTTCATCCCTGAATGCGGTAATTGTTCCGCCACCGGTATCATTCAGAAATTTCACCCTGTCACCTCTGTTTAAATGCATTTTGCTTTTTTGGTTTATTCGCAGTGTAAAAATAGTTAATTTTGCGCTAAACATAAGGGCAGTTCACTGCCTCTTTGCCTGCCTTCGGATGCATATTGAAAATTATTCCTACACGCTTCCCGACAATAGGATCGCCCGTTTTCCAACAGAAAATCCCGGCGATTCAAAGCTTCTTGTCTATGACCGGGGCAAAATAAGCCACTGCCCCTTTGGCAGTCTTCCCCGGTTTGTTGATAGCGGCGGGTTGATGGTTTTTAATAATACCCGTGTCATACAGGCGAGGATAATTATGGAAAAACCCACGGGAGCAGCCATAGAGATCTTTCTTCTGGAGCCTGCCGAACCCGCTGAATATCATCTTGCATTTGCATCGGCACCGGGGTGCATCTGGAAATGCATGACGGGAAACAAAAAAAGATGGAAGGGCGGACAACTGGAAAAGGCGGTCGACTATGGCGATGGCACCATCAGGCTTTTTGCAGAAATTGAAAATGATCATGGGGCGTGGCAGGAGATCAGATTTACCTGGGATCCCGGTGACATGGCCTTTGGCAGGGTAATTGACCTCGCCGGACTTACGCCTGTGCCTCCCTATCTTGGCCGCGCTCCGGTGCCGGCTGACAGGCACAGGTACCAGACGGCATACGCCCGTCACGAGGGGTCGGTGGCTGCTCCGACCGCCGGACTGCATTTCACCGGCGAGATGTTGGAAAAGCTTAAAAAACAAGGCCTGCGGACTGCCGAGATCACCCTCCACGTTGGTGCCGGGACTTTTCAGCCGGTGAAAGTTCCCGACATCATGCAGCATCATATGCATGCTGAGCGTTTTGCCGTCGATGCTGCCACGCTTGAAGCCGTATATGGCAGTCCCGGAAAGATTACAGCCGTGGGAACGACTTCGGTACGCACACTCGAGAGCCTTTACTGGCTCGGAGTGAAACGGCTGTATTGCGGCAAAAACGATCCGTGCCCTGACAGGCTTTCACAGTGGGAAATTAAGGATCTTCCCCAGGACATCCCCGTCAGGCAGGCGCTGGAGGCACTTTTGGAGGAACTCCGTTACGAAGGCAAAAAACAGCTTGCAGCCGCGACGCAGCTCATGATATTGCCGGGCTACAGGTTCCGTGCAGTAAACAGGCTTATAACAAATTTCCACCAGCCGGGC
>SKQJ01000287.1 GCA_007119075.1 Bacteroidales bacterium
GCCCCTTGCGGTGCGGATAAGGGTGGTATTCATATTGCCCCGGTAATCGCGGCCAACATAATCGTTCCAGAAATCATCCTCGGCTGCCAGTTCCCGGGCCCTGGCGCCCATGCTGAAATCACTGCTGGACATTGAAACCAGGTGATCCATCCTGTCACCGTAATTGATATCCATCAGCTGGCAGATGGGACCCAGGCCGTGCATTGGGTAAAGGCTGCCGTTTCTGTTGGAATTCTCTTCCAGCCGCCACATGTCGGCGTATACAGTTTTTGAAAAATTATGATCCATAAGATCATGAATGTAGGCGCCCTCTCCATGAACTATCTCCCCTAAAAATCCCCGGCGGGCCATGTTAAGGGTCATCATCTCGAAGAAATCGTAACAAACGTTCTCCAGCATTATGCAATGCCTGCGGGTGTTTTCGGAAGTCTCCACCAGCTGCCAGCATTCGTCCATAGTCTGGGCGGCAGGAATTTCCGTGGCGGCATGTTTTTCATTTTCCATCGCGTAGACCGACTGGGGCGTATGGAGATCCCAGGGCGTGCAGATGTACACCAGGTCAACATCCTCTCGTTCGCACAGTTTTTTCCAGTCATCCGCCCCTCCGGAATAGATGGCCGGATCGTGGCCGTGCTGCCTGACGAACTCCCTGCCTCTTTCGACCTTTCCGGGATCGATATCTGAAAGGGCGGTTATCTCTACCCCCTCGATACGCACATAGCGTCTGAGGGCGCCGGCTCCGCGGTTCCCGATCCCGATAAATCCTACCCTTACGACATCCAGGGCGGGAGCTGCATAGCCCGACATATTGAATCTCTGTGTATGGGAATGGCGGAAAGGAGCGCCTTCGGCCGACCGTGGCGCGCAGCCTGCAAGCCCTGCACCGGCAATCCCTGCTCCTGCCAGCCCTGCAATTTTTAAAAAATCCCTGCGGTTGGTTTTCATTTTTGGTTGATTAATTTGGTCTGATTAACCCTGATAAAAATTTCGGCGGTTCAATCCCGGGACTCATCAGAACCGGGTACCGCAATATTAGCCATTTTTTTAAAAAACCCCATGTCATTTATAAAAATTTTAATAAGTCGGATCGATATCGTTCCGGGGAGAGGGGTTGCCTGTAATATAGTTGATGCATGTGCAGAGTTCAGGTAGTTTACGGTTAAACCATAAAAGAAAAACCCGGACCAACTATCCGGGCTTATCAACTCAGGCCGCAGTCAGGGCCGGTTAACCTTTAAGGGCTATACCCGGGGGAGTTCCCATGGAGCCCTGTAAACCGGGACCAGGTGCGAGTTGGCTTCATCATCATTTATGAACCTGCTGGCAGATCCGTCCCAGTACAACCTTCTCCCTGTCTTATATGCAATATTGCCAAGGATGGCAACCTGCGCCACGTTGGCACCTATATCCATTCCGGCTGCCGGCTCCCTGTTCCTGTCTTTTATACAGGCAATGAAGTCCTCCATATGCAGATCAAGCCCCCGGCCAGTAGAACGCTGCAGTTCCACCCTCTCCATTTCAGGCTGATTGTTTTTATATTCGGGTATCACCTCCCATCCTCCCCGGTCAACCACCAGGGTGCCATAGTTTCCGACAAATCCGACCCCATGCGTGCGGCCGAAGTATCCGCCGTTGATTCCAATGCCATGGTCCCACAGCATGGTATAACCGTCAAATTCATAAATAGCCTGCTGGGTATCCGGTGTTTCACATGCATCTTCGGGGTATGCAAACTTCCCTCCCATTGACATTACCGAAATGGGACTCCTTGCTTTCATCCCAAAAAGAGCATAATCAATTATATGGACACCCCAGTCGGTCATCATTCCGCCGGCATAATCCCAGAACCACCTGAAGGTAAAATGGAACCGGTTGGGATTGAACGGCCTTTTCGGGGCCGGGCCCAGCCAGAAATCATAATCGACACCCTGGGGCACGGGACCGTCCGGACGTACCGGCACGGAAGTCATCCAGCCCTGGTAGGACCACGTACGGACAGTCCGGATCTTGCCAAGCTTTCCCGAATGGACAAACTTGACCGCATCCTGCCAGTGCGGATCGCTCCGCTGCCATTGTCCGATCTGAACGACCGGCTTGTACCGGTCAGCGGCACGCACCATGATGTTTACTTCTTCAATGGTATTGGCCAGGGGCTTTTCACAGTAAATATCCTTGCCTGCCTCTGCGGCATAAACAAAAGGTATACAATGCCAGTGATCGGGAGTTGCAAGTATTATCACATCGATATCCCTGTCTTCCAGCATTTTTCTGAAATCGGTATAGGCCCGGGGTTTTTTGCCCTGTATTTTTTCGGTATCGGCCACTCTCCTGTCCAGCTCATTCCGGTCTACGTCGCAAAGAGCAACACATTCGGTGTTTGGTTGCCGGAGAAAGGCCTGCAGGTTAGAGAATCCCATTCCTTTTACGCCCATCACCCCGCAGGTCAGCTTCTCATTGGCTCCGGAAACAGAACCGTAAACACTGAACGGGGAGGACACCAGGCCAAGACCGGCTGCGGCAAGTCCCGATTTCCTGATAAAGCTTCTTCTGTCTGTCTTCATTTTGATAGAGATTTTACAATTAATATCCAAATTTAGTTTTTATTATTTTACATTCATTAATTTCAGTCAATTTTCTCCGGGCAAATGACAAATTCAAATGCCAATATTTAGTAAATTTGTTACAGGTAACGTTTTAGCTGATAGATAGCCGGCCGGTACCCGGCAGTTTATAAATGTAAATTCAGGAAAGCCCCGAAAAAATGGGAAATATTAACAAACCGGGAATCGAAAGCGCTGAAAATGCTCCGGTCAACGTCGAACAGCCAGGGATTTTTCAATCACAAAAAACCAGCAACGGTAAACTGTATGCACTTATAACAGGGGCAAGCCGGGGACTTGGAAAGGCATTTACCGTTGAGCTCGCCAAACGCAACATAAATGTCCTGCTTGTTGCTCTTCCCAAAGACGGCCTGCCTGAGTTATGCCACGGGCTCAGTGCCGATCACCGTATTGAATGTGATTATTTTGAGGCCGATTTTACAAGGCCGGGAGACATTGATGAGATGGTCAGATGGGCCACCGGGAACTACAGAATAAATATACTCATCAATAATGCGGGCATGGGTGGCTCCCGGGAATTCGAACTCGCCGAAAAGGATTATCTCGACAACATGATTTCCCTGAACATCAGGGCACTTACCCTGATCACCCACCAGCTGCTCCCTGAGCTGAGATCCCATAAGAATTCCTATATCCTGAACGTGGCCAGCATGGCATCATTCAGTCCGATCGGCTACAAGACCATCTATCCTGCATCCAAGGCATTTGTTCTATATTTTTCACGTGGTCTGTCTGAAGAACTAAAAGGCTCGGGCGTATCGGTGAGCGTGGTATATCCAGGCCCGATGAAGACCAACAAATATGTGACGAAAAGGATCATCAAACAGGGCATTTACGGGCGGATAGGCCTGCTGGAACCCGAGTATGTGGCCTGCAGGTCAATCGATTTAATGTTCAGGCGCAAATCACATATCATTCTCGGCTGGCTGAACCGCCTGAGCTGGCTTTTCATGAAAACCGTCCCCACCTGGATACGGCTGCCTGCCATCACTAAAAGGGTTAAAAGAGAGTTGACGGCATCAAAGTAAATGCGCATGTCAAAAGTTCTGGTAACAGGAGCCAACAGTTTTCTCGGGAGCAATTTAATCCCTGAACTTCTCGACAGGGGCTATAAAGTGAGAGGCATGTTGAGGAAACCGGCCTTCCTGCCCGCCGGCCATAAAGACCTTGAGGAATTTCACGGCCATATAACCTCCGAAAAGGATGTGATCAGGGCCGCAGAGGGGTGTGACATACTTATCCATGTGGCCGCCGCCACAGACCCGTCGACCGGTTACGGGGAATATGAGTCTGTAAATGTCGGAGGCACCCAAAACACGATAAAGGCAGCCCGGTCCCACAATATCAGGAAAGTCATTTATGTAAGCACGGCAAACGCTTTCGGACATGGAACAAAGGAAAGACCGGGCAATGAAAACATGCCGGCTAAACCGCCTTTTACCCGCTCAGGATATGCCCGGAGCAAGATAAAGGCGCAGAACCTCGTCCTGGAGGCTTTTGAAAAATCGCACACCCGGGTAACCGTCGTCAATCCCACTTTTATGATCGGTCCGCTTGACAATAAAATAAGCTCAAACCGCATAATTCTCAGGGCTCTGAATAAACGTATTGTGTTAATTCCCCCGGGAGGCAAAAACTTCATTCATGTCAGGGATGCTGCCATCGGAACGTGCAATGCGATCGAGTCTGGAAAAGACGGTGAATGTTATATCCTGGCAAATGAAAACCTCACCTACGAGGAATTTTACAGAAAAATGGCGGCCGTTACCGGGGAAAAAACCCTGCTTGTCAGCATCCCCCGGCAGGTACTGCTGATGGGGGGAGCTGCAGGCGGACTGATGGGACTGGCCGGATGGAATACTTCTATTAACCCGGTCAACATGAAAATCATCAGCACCTGCAACTTTTACCAGGCAACAAAAGCTGTCAGGGATCTGAAGCTTCCGCAAACACCGGTTGAAGAGGCGATAAAAGAAGCAATTTCCTGGTTTGCCGGAAATAAAAAATAGCGGCTCGATTCCAACCTTTCTTTTGTATATTTCGTTCTTGAAATGGATGCCCTCGCCTGCAGGAATCTTTCAATCTCTCACTTTCAGCAGGTTAATGGATATCCCAGACAGGACCAGATGTAAACTTATTGACATTGTGATGGCCAAATGGTTTTTATTGACTTCTTTTGCGGTATCGATCCTGATAGCTTCGTGCACCAAGGATGAGCTTACCCTCCCGGTCAGGGTGTCTTTCGATTTTGAGCTTAAGCCCCATGAAGAGGGAAGCCTTCTGAAAAGTTCGCTGGAAGAAGGCCCCGGGATACTTCAGCCTCCCAATATTCCCGGCGGCAGAATATCGATCAGCAGAGGATCGCTTGCCATAGAATCCATTGAATTTGACGGGCGGCGTGATGAAGGCAGGGATGTATTTTTTATATCCGATCTTCCCGGCCCGCTGCTTGTAGAACTGGAAACAGGCAAGGTAAACCGGGAGTTGAGCTTTGACATACCACAGGGAGTGTACAACATGGTGGAAATATATCTCAATCCCGGAGGGGGCGATACAGCGCCCCTGATCCTGGAGGGCAACTTAACAAGAGGAGCTGCAGGCGAAATACCCGTCAGGTTCGAATATACCATCAGCGAAAAACTTAAGATAAGGGCGGAATCGAAACATCAGTCGAATAAGATCGTATTAAGAAAAGATGTCGAATCAAAAGCGAGCATAATTATCGATGCGGGTTCGGTATTTCAGTTTGTGAACCCGTCAGTGATCCGGAACGCTTCGGTTTCTTCAATCCAGGGGAAAGAAATTATCATTGTCAGTCCTGACATTAACGTCGATATATTCAATGCGCTCGCGGCCAGGGTTGAGAAGTCAATATCAATTGTATTCAATTAAGTTGCATGTCCATTCAGGGTGAACCGGAACACGGCGTAATTTCAGGATGCATAAAGAATGACAGGCGGTCCCAGGCCCTGCTGTACAATCATTTTGCCTCCAGAATGTATCCTGTCTGCCTGAGCTACGCGGGAGACAGGCCCGCGGCACAGGACATACTGCAGGAGGCTTTCATCAAGGTCTTCAAAAATATCAGTGATTACAAAAATAATGGTTCGCTTGAAGGATGGATAAGGAGGATAGTCACCAATACGGCGATTGACCATTACCGGAAAAACCGGAAAACCGTGAGTCTAATGGCCGCCGAATCTGATGAGCCCGAACTGCAGGTGCTTAACCCTGCATTAAAAACAATGCAATTCAATGAATTGCTTGAGCAGGTCGATCGGCTTCCTGACGGAGCACGGATGATTTTCAATTTGCATGCGCTCGACGGCTACTCACACAAGGAAATAGCAAAGGAGCTTAACATAACCGAAGGCACGTCCAAATCACAGTTTAACAGGGCAAGAAAACTTTTAATGAACTTTATCGGCAAGGCCAGCTTATAAAATGGACTTTACCAGGTGGTATAGAAATATAATGGAATCGGCCCGGCAGGAACCGCCGGCAGCCGTTTGGGAAGAGGTTCAGAACCAACTGGATATTGAAGAGGTATGGATGAACCTTGAAAAAGAGCTTCCTGTCAGCCGCACCAGGGAAAAAACCTTGTTCTTCCTGGCCATGGCGGCCTCGCTGCTGGTTCTTATTGCCGTGGGGACCCTTTTCCTTGCCGGACCGGCAGGGCATGATGCGGGGCAATTTACAGCCGGAAACCACCGGAACCATGATGTTTTCTCAAAACACTCCGGCAATAATGATGGATTTCAGTCGCTTCTCTCTGCAGTTTCGGAATTTCCCGTATCAACCCGGGGGCAACAGCCAGCAACATCATTTTCCCCGGAAGGCAACGGCAGGGGAACATCAAAGGAATTCCCCGCCTACTCTCCCGGCGTTCCGGGAATAAATGCCCTCATTGGCCAGGAAACAGACAGAAATTCACTGATCGCCGGAATTGCGGGGAATGATGCAGAACAAGTCAACCGGGC
>SKQJ01000331.1 GCA_007119075.1 Bacteroidales bacterium
ATCAGGAATCAAGCTTCAGCACAGCGAGGAAGGCCTGTTGGGGTACTTCCACGTTGCCCACCTGCCGCATCCTCTTTTTGCCCTTTTTCTGCTTTTCAAGCAATTTGCGCTTACGGGTGATGTCGCCGCCATAACATTTCGCTGTGACGTCCTTGCGCAGGGCCTTGACTGTTTCACGGGCTATTATCTTGGCTCCTATAGCAGCCTGTATCGCGATGTCAAATTGTTGCCTGGGTATAAGCTCCTTAAGCTTGGCACACATTTTCTTGCCGAACTCATAGGCATTGTCGCGATGAGTAAGGCTGGAGAGGGCATCAACCGATTCCCCGTTAAGGAGAATATCAAGTCTTACCAGGTTTGAAGGCTGATAGCCGGACTGGTAATAATCGAATGAGGCGTAGCCCTTGGAAATACTCTTGAGCTTATCGTAGAAATCGAAAACTATCTCACCCAGAGGCATTTCAAACGAGAGTTCTACCCTGTCGGCCGTCAGGTAATTCTGGTTTTTCAATACCCCCCTTTTGCCGATGCAAAGGTTCATTACCGGTCCGACGAACTCCGATTTGGAAATTATCTGGGCATTTATGTAAGGCTCCTCAATATGGTCAAGCTGATTGGGCCCGGGCATGTCAAAAGGATTATGTACCTCCAGTTCTTCCCCCTTTTTGGTAAAAGCCTTGTAGGATACGTTCGGCACGGTAGAAATAACACCCATATCAAATTCCCTGTCAAGCCTTTCCTGTACAATTTCAAGATGAAGCATGCCCAGGAATCCGCATCTGAATCCAAATCCGAGGGCCACCGACGATTCAGGCTCAAAGGTGAGGGAAGCATCGTTTAGCTGCAGCTTTTCTATCGATGTTCTAAGCTCTTCATATTCATCAGGGTCGATGGGATAAATTCCTGCAAATACCATGGGTTTGACATTTTCAAATCCTGCTATTGCCTCGCTGCAGGGCCTGTTCACATGGGTGATGGTATCTCCCACCCTGACTTCTTTCGATGTTTTGATGCCGGATATAATATAACCCACATCACCCGCGCTCAGTTCTTTACGAGGATGCTGGGTGAGTTTCAGCACCCCGATTTCATCGGCCTGGTATTCCTTTCCGGTTGAAACAAATTTGACCCATTCATTTGTCTTTATCGTCCCGTTCATGATCCTGAAATAGGCTATTATCCCCCGGAACGGATTGAAAACGGAATCAAAGATCAGAGCCTGGAGAGGGGCATCGGGCTTGCCTTCGGGCGGGGGTATGCGCTCAATCAGTCTCTGCAGGATTTTCTCAATGCCCACACCGGTTTTCCCGCTTGCCTCGATAATATCATCCATATCACAACCAGTCAGATCAATTATCTGGTCCTTGACTTCATCGGGATTGGCTGCGTCGAGATCCATCTTGTTCAGGACAGGTATGATTTCAAGGTCATTTTCAATGGCCAGATACAGGTTGGAAATGGTCTGTGCCTGAATGCCCTGTGTGGCATCAATAATCAGCAGCGCCCCCTCGCACGATGCAATCGAACGGGATACTTCATATGAAAAGTCTACGTGACCGGGGGTATCGATCAGGTTCAGCTTATAGTTTACGCCATTGTAGAGGTATTCCATCTGTATGGCATGGGATTTTATCGTGATGCCCCTTTCTCTTTCAAGGTCCATGCTGTCAAGCACCTGTTCCCGGGCGTCCCTTGCCGATACGGTTTTGGTAAGCTCAAGCAGGCGGTCTGCCAGGGTGCTTTTCCCATGATCAATATGCGCTATTATGCAAAAATTTCTTATATGCTGCACCGGAATAATTATTTAATCAGTAGTGTGCCAATAATCCCGCAATCACGCTTCATACAGGCCCGTCCTCCTTTATCCGGCCCGTTTTCATAAGATTGCAGAATCGAATTACAAAGATACTTTTTTACTTCGATTTCCGAACGTTGCCCCAAGAGATTAAAACAGGAGAGAAAGGTTGCTGTATTTGCCGGGAATTAAAACAATTCCAGGCCTGATTCTGCAAGTTCTACAGGTTTATAGCCACCGGGCACCCCGAATGTGTTTTCAGGAATATCGGTATATTCAACGCCGGTGGCCTCGGTTATGCTTATTATGCCTTCCGGGCCGAATTCAACGGTTTTAAGGGGAAGGCCCTGTTTCAGGAGATGGATATATTGTTGTGAAGAACGATAATCCTGGAAGATTTGACCCCAGGTCATTTCGTCGGAAAACGCCCTGAATTTCTCAAATTCATACTGGTCTCCAAGTTTGATCCCGGGGGTCAGCCACAATTCTTCCACCCGGAAGCCGTCCATATATACAATATACTGGTTTACGGGATAACCCAGTATAATGTCCCGTTCCCCGGTCATGACTATTTCCAGAGGCAGTTCACCGATAAAGGACACGCCTGCGTTGCCCCGGTTGATTTCCATCTTCAGGTCTTCATACAATGCCTCCAGGTATGCTTTATCATTTTCATCTGCAAGCAATATCTCTTCTTTAATATATTCAATGACGATTGCCGCCGTCTGTTCCAGGAACTGTGCCGGGGTCCCTCTCCAGAAACCTTCCATGGAGGGCAGCAGCAGGGTGAGCTGCCAGCGATCGAGATCAAAAATAAATTGGTGCTCCCCTTCCACAGATTTGATCCTGTTATCTCTTATATAAAGGATGCTCTCCTGGTTGTCGCCGATCCCGGGCCCGCTGATACGTTCTGTAATGACCCAGCCTGGTTGCGCCAGGGCTGCGGCGCCAGAAAAGAGAAATATCAAAGCCTGTATTAATCCCACTGATTTATTTTGCATCCGCAACATGTCTTTGACTTATTGCTGAATTTCCAGGGTGTTGATTATGCCTTCAACCTGTCTGAGGAGATTGCGTTTTCTTTCGCCTGGAGCAAAAACAAAGCCTTCCACGGTGATTACCCTGTTTCTTTCCTCGTCAAGAGTTGTGAGACTGATAAATGGCCCCCCCATGAAATCATTCTGGAGCTTCCATAATCCCCTGAGTTCAGCGAAATAGCGGCCATTCTCCATGTATTCATGAAAGGATGGGAATGCTTCCATTTCTGTAGTCATATACGACCCGATCGAAGGTCCGGGGACATACCGCCTGAGAAATTCGTTCCTTTTATTGACTATAAATTCCGGGCTAAAAGTATTGGGATCCCGGTAGTCATACTGGTAAACAAAAACGCCCTGTATTCTTTCCTGTGCCACGGGACTGAAGCCTACCCAGGCAAAATCAGTGGTGTCCAGAAATATGTCATATCCGGGGGGAAAGACGAGCGATATATCAAAACTTTCATTAAGCTGTTCCCTGATGGACCGCTTTTCGTATTGCCGGTTATATTCACTGATCCTTGCAAGCTCTGCCTTATAAAGTTCTTCTGTGATCCTTTGCTCCTGGTTTACCAGGAAGGAATGAAGCCTTTCGGTATCGGGAGAGTTGATCTCCAGGAATATCTGGGGCCTGGCAAAAACATTTCTCCTGATACTCATGCTTGCTTCATTGTATTGACTTGAAATATTGACCCTTACAATATTGCGGTGAGTCTTGAAAATGTTTGAAAATGATGCATGGCCTATCTGCACAATGTCGAACATGGGTTCACGCTGGGGCAAAGCAGGATGATCGGAACTTAGGATTCTTCCCAGTTGCCTCCCTGCATCTCCCTCCCACACGGGCGCATTTATTACCACGACAACCTGGCCGGCAGTGCCGGTAACATTAGGCAACATTGGGGTTCTTTCCCCGAATGAAGCAAAAAGGGCCGTCAATGCGATAATAAGGATTGTTAAAAATTTACCGGGCATTATAATAGCTGTCATCTGTATATATTTAAGTTTCATTCAGGTTAATAACGGTCTGAAGGAAATACTGGTATAACCGGGTATATTATAAAATATTAAAAAATCATATCTAGCCTTCGAAAAAACAATTATCAAAGATACATGAAAAAAATTTCAACCAGTTTACTGACAGGAGGATGAAACCCTTTTTTTTGTTAAAGCGAAGTGGTTGCTGCTGATCTGAAAAAAACGGGCAACGGGATTTTACGGGTCAATGACACTGCTGAAGAATAATTGACCACACAAGAAAAAGGGGATATTTAGCAATATCCCCTAAGTAAATAATTCATTATGTGCAACTTAATAAGCAAGAAGCATTGGATTCAGGCAAAATGCAGACAGCCCCGGGTATCCCCGTGATATTGTTTCAAGAAATTAACATGCTGCTGACATAGCCCCTGTGGATCATTTTTTCGGTTCTTCAATGGGTTTCTCATCCTCATTAACCTCATCCTTCTCATTGGTGGCCTTCTTGAACTCCTTGATGCCCTCTCCCAGCCCACGCATCAGATCGGGAATTTTCTTGCCTCCGAAAAGCAGAAGGATAATTACAACTATGAGAACGATCTGCCACGGACCTACCATTGCTCCCAAAACAAATATATCTGTCATATCTTTTTATTTAATGTGTTGGCAAATGTAACAATAATATAAACGAAATAAAATGGTTTTGATTATAAAGATCATCTGAACAATCTGACAATGTCGTTGGCATTGGCATAAAAAATAAGTGCCAGGAGAAAAAGCATCCCTGCAATCTGAGCATACTCCATGAATTTTTCGCTGGGTTTTCTGCCGGAAATGATCTCATAAAGCAAAAACATGACATGCCCTCCGTCAAGTGCAGGAATAGGCAGAATATTCATGATAGCAAGAACAATGGACAAGAATGCCGTCATGCTCCAGAATGCCTGCCAGTCCCATACTCCCGGGAAAATACTCCCAATGGTTATGAATCCTCCGAGCGACCTGTACGCGCCGGTCTGCGGCGAGAAAATCAGTCTGAGCTGCTGCAGATAGCTGCTGAAAGTTTCCATGCCTCTTGTAATGCCGGCCGGTATTGCTTCAAAGAATGAATAGCTGACAGTCCGAAGTTCGAAAAATTCATTTATCTGGCCAACGGGCCGGACTCCCAGAAGCCCGTCTTCGGGAACTTCAACTATTATGTCCATGATTTCCCCGTCCCTTTCAATTGTCACCGGGATTTCCTGGTTCCGGTACTGACCAAGCTGCTCACGGAACTCAAGAAAAAAGGGAACTTCCTTGCCATCCAGCCCCAATATCCTGTCGCCTTTCTCCATCCCTGCTTCCCGGGCAGCCGAGCCGGCTACGAATCCCTCGATTATAAAGGGGAACCTTATATCCATAAAAGGTTTCCCGGCCAGTATCTCGGGGACTATCTCCCTGGGAATATTTATGTCTACCAGTTCTCCGTTCCTCCTTACCCGGACAGTCTGAATATTTTCAAGAACTATTTTGGGAGTGATCTGGTAGAACTGATCCACACTCTGGTTATCAAGGGAAACTATATGGTCGCCATGCCGGAATCCAACTTCTCTGGCAAGGGAATCGGCATGAATTCCGTATGTAAGGTTCTCGGGTGGCAAATACCTCTCGCCCCAGGCGTAAAGCATTGATGCATAAATAACAAGGGCAAGAACGAAGTTAACCATGACGCCGCCAAGCATAATCAGCAACCGCTGCCATGCAGGCTTTGAACGAAATTCCCATGGCTGGGGCTCACGGCCCATCTGTTCCTTATCCATAGATTCATCAATCATTCCGGATATTTTGACATACCCCCCCAGGGGGAGCCATCCCATACCAAATTCGGTATCTCCCTTTTTGACCTTGAACAATGTAAACCATGGATTGAAAAAAAGATAGAATTTCTCCACCCTGGTATTAAAAAGCCGGGCAAAAAGAAAATGGCCTAGCTCATGAAGGATTATCAGTATCGAAAGGCTCAGAAAAAATTGCGCCGCTTTAACAAGTATTTCCATTTATTATTTATTTCAAATTCAAACAAATATCACCCTTAAATGTTCAGGAAGGCAACAGGCTGCAGGCATATGACCGGGCCTCCCTGTCGGCCTCCCGGTAGTCATCCAGGCCGGGATTTCTGACCACCGCGATCTTTTCCATTGTTCTTTCGATCACTGATGAAATGCCATAAAATCCAATCCGGTCATTCAAAAACGCATCGACGGCAATTTCATTTGAGGCATTCATTATGCATGGCATCGTGCCTCCTGTTCTCATTGCGTGGTAGGCCAGGAAGAGATTGGGAAAACATTCCGGATCCGGTGATTCGAAACTCAATTTCGGGTAATCAATAAAACTGAAACGAGGGAAATCGGATTTTATTCTTTCCGGATATGTAAAAGCATACAATATAGGAAGTTTCATGTCGGGAAGCCCCATCTGGGCTTTCATGGATCCATCGGTGAACTGCACTATTGAGTGCAGGACGGACTGGGGATGGATCACAACGTCGATCTGCCCGGGATCAAGGCTGAACAGCCACCTTGCTTCAATCACTTCAAGACCTTTGTTCATAAGAGTAGCAGAGTCGATAGTTATTTTTGCCCCCATCACCCAGTTGGGATGCTTCAGGGCTTCTTTTTTTGTAACGGTTTCCAGGTATTCCCGGCTCTTCCCCCGGAAGGGTCCGCCCGATGCGGTAAGATAAATTTTTTCAATTGCATCCGGTTCCCCGACCAGGCACTGGAAGATAGCAGAATGTTCCGAATCGACCGGAATAATTGTCACATTTTTTTCCCTGGCGAGCCGTGTGATCAAATCACCGGCAACTACAAGGGTTTCCTTGTTTGCCAGTGCAATTGTCTTTCCTGCCCTGATCGCTTCCAGGGTTGGCATTAATCCGGAATACCCAACAAGTGCTGCCAGTACAATGTCAATAGTTTCCATCCTGACTACCTGCTCCATTGCAGCAGCTCCGCAATATACTTTTACAGGGTAATTTTTTAGCGCCTCCGCAAGCTCCCGGTATCTTTCTTCATTTGCAATTACTACCGCATTCGGCTTAAAAAGAATTGCCTGCTCAATCAGCAGCTGAACATTATTGCAGGCTGTAAGCACTTCGACTTCAAACAGGTCATTGTACCTGCCAATTACCTCAAGCGATTGAGTACCGATTGACCCTGTTGACCCCAGTATGGCTATTCGTTTCTTCATTTGATTAACATCAGATAATTCTCTCCCGGCACAAAAAAACTGGGGTAAATGGATTTTCCAAGCTTCATTTTCAGAAAACGATATAGTTCTCGGGATTGAGAGGAGCGCCATTGTGCCATAATTCAAAATGCAGGTGGGGCCCGGTGGTGAGCGCACCGGAGTTGCCGACAATGGCGATCGCTTCGCCGGTATTGACCAGGTCGCCTGCGCGCTTCAGGAGTTCAGCATTATGTTTGTACAAAGACAAATAATTGTTATCATGCTGTACCTGAATGACATATCCGGTATCGGATGTCCAGTTGGCAAAGGTGACGGTGCCGCTCATAACAGCCACGACAGGCTGGCCCACTTCGGTTACCATATCAACGCCGAAATGATTCTGGCCCGGGTTAAACCGGTTAATGATCAAACCCTGGGTCGGCGGGATGAAGTGTGCAGGCGGCGGACTGGCTGTCAAAATCATATTCTGGGAAGTACTCAGATTAAATTGTTCCTCGCCCATGATCTGGGCTCTCAAAAGAGAATCATATCTTGTCCGGGAGAAATCGATTTCATCGATATTCATGGTAAGGTCGGAATCATAATCAAAGGTTCTGGGTTCCCGGCCTGCAACCACATCCCTGATGTTTTCCACGAATTGCTCCCTTATCCTTATCTCATTCTCGAGTGAATCCAGCAGTATGAGATTCATTATCAGTTCACGGCGCAAACTTCCGTCAGGATAGCCGGGAATCAGCTCACGAACGGGCGTAAAAGCAATAAGGATCGTAACAAGGACTATCAGGATAACGACCGAAGATGCAATAACCGAAAAAAAACTGAACGGCGTAATACGCACTGACAAAACTTCTTCATATGTGTTATCCTTTAATATACTGAACCTGTATTTATATTTCAGCCGCTTGAGAAAGTTAACCGGAATTTTTTCATTTGCCATAGCAGGGCAGGATTGGATTGCAAATATAATAAATTAGCTTACATACGAACAAACTATTATTGCCAAATCAATCCCTGGATCCCCCATGCTTTATATATGCGAAAACCCGACTGTTCCGTTTCGAAATCTTAAATATCAGAAAAAAAAATTTGGAGTTACCCAAACTTACATTACTTTTGCAATTAATAATGCGGGGTGGAGCAGTGGTAGCTCGTTGGGCTCATAACCCAAAGGTCGCAGGTTCGAGTCCTGTCCCCGCTACCAGACAGATATAAGAATCCCTGTAATCTTAATGACTACAGGGATTTTGTCATTTTGAATGTCCTACCAGAGTGGCCCGGATTAAATGTGCGGGAAATATGCCCGTGTCCGAATTTCCTTAGCGACGAACGGCAAAGGAGCTACTGCAGCTGGTTCCTGATTTTTTCTGCAATTTCTGCCAGCTCCTTATCACTCAGCTGCAGTTTCGGCCTTCCGAAATTTATATCATCAATGCTGTTGATTGGGATCAGGTGGATATGGGCATGAGGGATTTCAAGCCCCAGGACCGCAATTCCGATGCGCTTGCAGGGTACGGCCTTCTCTATTGCCAGGGCGACATGTTTTGAGAATATCTGCATACCGGCAAGAAGCTCGTCATCCAGATCAAATATGTAATCGATTTCTTTTTTTGGTATTACCAGGGTATGTCCTTTTGCAAGAGGATTAATATCAAGGAATGCCAAGAAGCTATCATCCTCCGCAACCTTGTGGGAGGGAATTTCTCCTTTTATGATTTTGCTGAAGATGCTGGCCATTTCCGCTATTATTTATGTTATCTGGATATATCGACGATCTCCAGCGTAATTTTTCCGGAGGGAACCATTATCTCGACTTCTTCTCCGACTTTCTTTCCCAGCAACCCTTTCGCTATTGGCGTATTTACAGATATCTTGTGTTTTTTGATGTCTGCTTCAGATTCGGAAACGATCAGGTACTCCATAACAGAATTGCTGGCTTTATTCCTGATCTTCACCTTGTTCAATATCTGCACCCTGCTGATGTCAATCATTGACTCGTCAAGGATGCGGGAATTCGCGAGTGAGTCCTCAAGTTTGGCAATTTTCATCTCAAGCATTGCCTGGGCTTCTTTTGCAGCCTCATATTCGGCATTTTCGGAAAGATCTCCTTTATCACGGGCTTCGGCAATCATCCTTGAAATTGCCGGACGCTCCACGCCCCGGAGATGTTCGAGTTCAGATTTTAATTTCTGTAAACCTTCTTCTGTCAGATAAGAAACTTTACTCATGATTATCTTTATTATATAATTAAATAAAAAAAGAATTCCGGCAACCCGGAACTCCTTTCTGGGCCCACGGCAATGTTTGTTAATTCAGGTATGCGATGCAGCTGCTCTCAAACACATTAAGGATTACAACTAGTCCCGGATTCAAAAACAATCGTATTTTTTAAGTTGGATTTTTCTTTAGGATCGATCTGAAATTTGACGAATTTTACTTACTTGTTTCAGAAAGCCTTTCGTTCAAGGATCACGGAATAAATAACTGCCTTTTTCAGATTGAACCGGATGCCTGAATCTTCTGTTTCTCCGATCCCGTATGCGTCAATTTCGGCGATGTCTTCCCGGGCTATCGGATTATTATCAGATGCTTCCTTCATAATCCGGTCGGCATCCATCAGCGAATCCTTTGCATCAGATTCAGTCATCCAGGTAACTGACGCTTCCGGTTGTTTCCGGTATTCCTGCTGAACAGCTTCTGGATGGCCTTCAGCTTCAGCGTCATACTCCTCTTCCTCCTGTTCGGCGAAGATATCCCGGAAGGGATCGTCAGTCCGGGATTCCTGTGCTTCCTCCCCGACAGGCTTCTTCTTGCGCATGCTCAAAACCAGTATAATGATCGTGATAAGCAGATACAGAAAACTTTCCAGAAACCCTTCCATAATAAATTTATTTTAAAAAAAACTCCCTGCAAATACAAATCCTGGCAAGGATAAAAGACAGCAGGGGTCAAAAACAGCAGAGCATATTTCCGTGCGTGAAGAACATCCGGCAATATAAAAACATATCCCTGAAAAAAAACAAACCTAAAGCGTACTGACATTCAATGTCCTTCACGGCTTAAGGCTGATTACAACAAAACAAACATACAACAAAATCCTTTGATACCGTTAAGATCAATAAAATTTCGTGTATTTTTGCAAATTAAAATGTTTGCTAAACCAATGTTTAACAGGGCAAAGTTAATAAAAATATTTATCATACCGTTAATTTTTGCAATAATTAATGGATGTGATGACGATGATCACTGGATTCCAAATGTGAGGGTTCAGGAAACACTTCATCTTTCTACCGATCTTGCAACACTGGGCGTGTTGCAGGCTACTGCATGGCGCGGGGGAGTCAACGGGATTATTATTTTCAGGCTCGCCGACAGGGATTTCAACGCTTTTGACAGGACATGCCCCTATCAGCCGCTTGAAAATTGCGCGGTAGCTTTTAATGAAGAAATTATGCTTGCCGAATGTCCCTGCTGTGGATCTCTCTTCGAGCTGTTTGAATCGGGAGCGGTACAAAAAGGACCGGCCAGACGCCCTCTGAAACAATACCGGGCAGTCGTTACAGGCGACATCCTTCATATCTCCAATTAGCCTACAGACTTCCATGTTTGATCAGAACCAACAAGTACCGGTTATGCTTTGCATCGCTAACTCTTGCACCGATCCGTATTTTAATCTTGCCGCCGAAGAATATCTTTTGCATAATTTCTCTGAAAACTGCTTTATGCTATGGAGAAACGAAAATACAGTTGTTGTCGGGAAACACCAGAATGCCCTTGCCGAGATCAATCCTGGCTTCGTCAGGGAGAATGAAATCAGGATAGCCCGGAGGATCTCCGGCGGCGGAACAGTTTACCATGATATGGGCAACCTGAACTTTACCTTTATTATGAACGGGAAACATGGTCACCTGGTTGATTTCAGAAAATATACCAGACCCATCCTTGAAGTGCTGCATAAATTATCGGTCGATGCCCGGTTCCAGGGTCGCAATGATTTAACAATCAATGGTAAAAAAATCTCCGGAAACGCAGAACATGTTTATCGCAAACGGGTTCTTCACCATGGAACGCTGCTTTTTTTATCCGAACTCGGGAAGCTGAACCTGGCACTCAGTGCCGATCCTCTCAGATACAAGAGCAAAGCAGTAAAAAGCATCCGCAGCCAGGTAACAAACATCAGAGAGCATCTGAAAACCCCCATCGATATCATCCAGTTCAGGGATATGATCCTGGAACATATCATGCAAAGTTTTCCCGGCTCGGTATTTTATGAATTCACTGAAGATGATATGAAGGCCATCAACAGGTTAAAAACAGAAAAATATTCTACCTGGGAATGGATTTTCGGTTATTCCCCGGAATATGAACTGGAAAAATCATTTTTGGTCGATGGCTGCCGCCTGACAATCAGACTTAACGTAACCGGTGGTATTATCAGGAAAGCGAGAATCGATGGGGATTTTCAGGAAACGCCCGATATTCGCAGACTAGAGATGAGCCTGGAAGGCGCAAGACATGATGAAAATGAACTGACCGGGAAACTGGAATCGGCAGTTTTTCCTGAAGGCTTTTTCATAACTCCCCGGGAATTGATAACCGCAATTTTTTGAGCCGAAAGTTTATTCTATGATTTCCTCAGGCGGCAAAAATCCGTATGCTATCCCCTTCATTGTAATGGAAGGGACGTCACGCAAACTGCCCCGGAACCGGGTTTCCGTAACAAGCACCATATCAGCGCCAAGAAAGGCTGCCTGCCTTTGCAGCCGGATTTCGGCATTCCTTATGGTCATCATTTTGTTGCGGCTCGCGGGAGCCGTTGCTTCAACCTGCCCCCTCACATACATCTCTTCCACATCCCGGGGGTCTTCCGTAAGGGTAATATGACGCCAGCTGTCTTCCGGGATCAGTTCGATGCCAGTCGGATTCAAAACCTCTGTCCTGCCGTCCGCGTAGATTATCCTTTCAACCTGATCCCGCTCAACCTCCCTTATCCTGGTGTTGTCCGGACCGGTAAAGAAAATACTCGAAGGTGTTGTATTTACTATGTTCACTGCTTCCCGTTTTTTCCGGTGGTAAACAAGCGTATCGGCATCCTGTGATATATACACCCGGGAAAAGGCATCGTGGCATGGCATGATCAGACCTGCACATGTGATAAACAATAAACATAATATTATCATACCTGAAAAGCACCCGGAAGTAAAAAATAACAAAAAACTCTTCAGCTGACTGATAATCATCCCTAAAAAACTATTGCATCCCAAAAACCAGCCTCTCATCCAGATAGCCGTTTGCAATTACTGTCATTCTCAAATTTTCAGGATGGACCGAGACCATCGAAGACAGGAGGATGGAGGGAACCATAACCTGGCCGTTGTTTATGGACATCTGGGTATTAACTACCGGTTCGCCCCTGGCCATTGAAATTGCGGTGGAGGCCGCAACTGTTGCAAGTGTTTCAATGTATTTATATACTGTCATGGTCTGGTTGCCCTGGATAATTCTACGGCAGGCATTTGCTTCGGCATCCTGACCGGAAAGAAGGACTTTTCGGTTCAGGTTGTGTTT
This sequence comes from Bacteroidales bacterium, assembly GCA_007119075.1. Classification (GTDB taxonomy): domain Bacteria; phylum Bacteroidota; class Bacteroidia; order Bacteroidales; family PUMT01; genus PXAP01. The sequence goes on from SKQJ01000331.1 coordinate 12,607, forward strand.
CTCGAGTGCACGGAAAGCCCCCTCCGCAATAAAATCATTGGAGGCAATGATTGCATCCAGTCCGCCGGGATTTAATTCGAGGTAATTGTCTATTAACCTGAAGGCCTCCTCATCGCACCATCCGCTGATATATTCATCCACAACTATCGAGAGCTTCCTTCCCTCGACAAATGGCTGCAAAACATTCATGTGGCCAAGCCTCAAAAGAATAGAATTGTTGTCGCCGGCATCGCCGCCAAGGAGAGCATATTTTCCTTCAGGCCTGATCCTGGTAAGGTATTCGGCCTGCATCTCCCCGACTCTCATATTATCGAATGAGATATAAAAATCAAGGTCGCAGTCGTTGATTATCCTGTCATATGCTATAACCCTGACACCGTGCTGGTGGGCAAGCCTGACGATCCCGGCGGCCCGGCGGCTGTCGACAGGAGCAATAACAAGAACATCGATATTTTTTTTCAATAGCTCCCGGACCTGCTCCACCTGCCGCGCATGACTGTTTTCCGCCCTGCTGACATGCAACACGGCTCCGGCATTTGTTACACGGGAAGTAAAAAAATCTATATCCCTTTCCCATCTTTCATGTGAGGGACCAACGCTGAACCCTATCTGAACCTCACCTGTCCTGCTGCATCCCGATATAACAATAATGCTGAACAGCAATCCGATTACTGCAAATAGCTTTTTTTCCATAGCAATAAGATTTAGTGTAAATAGATTTACAAACCTGGTACTGCGGAGAAAAACCCGGTTCAGCAAAATATTCGCGCCCGGTAGGAAACTGGCCACATAAAAAGGAAGGCAGACCTGAAAGCTGGATTTTTCGCAAGCCTCTGCCGTTCTGAAAACAGAGGACGAGACTTTGAGACGAGCCCCCCTGAAAGCCCAGCCATAGAATGGCTGCAAAAGACAAAAACCGGTTATGCCTGGATGGCCATAACCCGGATTAATGTTTACAAGTTATGAATAAAAAGATTTAAAAACAAGAAACTTGTGCAGTTAAAAAAATAAAAAACCCGGGGTGACTAACTTTCATCACGGGACTCCTCGAATTGACCGGTTTCGGCATAAACGGCACAAATGGGTTGCCGGTAGCAGGACTGAACGGCAATTGTCATAAAAATGATTAAAACACTAAAAATCAGGCCTCGTCTCATAAGAACAGAATTGAATTCGACTGTATTTTCACACTTGTACGTTTGTAATTACGGGAAGGTTATCCTTCTATCCGGAATAATGAAGGGTTTGTAGACAAAATTGTTCTATTTTTTTGCAGGTGAAAAATACAAATTTTTATTGATTCCATACAAAAATATGATGGCACGCCCCAAATTCTCATTTCAAGCCCAGGAGAAGTCATCCTCTATGGCTGAAAAAAATCACCTCCATGACAGGATTTTTCATTTTCATGCGTATCTTAGGGGCAACCCGGGTATTAGAACAAGCCGGTATATATCCGGCGGTTAATCAGAAAAGTGTGGAATTATTCAGAAGAGGCATGGAATTTAATGAAGAGATAAAAAAAGAAGCAATTGGGCTTTTCTTCCGGATGGGCGTCAAAAAGGTCAAAATGGATACTATCGCCCGAAGGATGAAAATATCCAAACGGACAATTTACGAGAGCTTCAGGGACAAGGAAACTCTGATCGCCGAAGCAATAGATTACATGCAGCGGGAGCAGAATGAAATTAACAACAAGATATTGAATGAATCGGAAAATACCATTGAGGCAGTTCTGGAATTGCTGAAAAACGGTTCCGCCCTGGTCGCAAAAATCAGTCCGCGTTATTTCCAGGACCTCCGGCGACTATATCCGAGAATCTGGAATGAAAAGATAAAACAAAGCAAGACCCATTCATATGAAATTATTCATTGCCTGCTAAAAAAAGGCATCAGCGAAGGAATATACAGAAAGGATATCAATGAAGAAATAACCTCCCTGATCCTGATCGAGCAGCTCTATTTGCTGTCAGATCCTAATCTTTTCCCCGGCAAAAAGTTCCCTCTTGCTGAAGTATATGAGAATATTATCCTCACCATGACAAGAGGCCTGTTAACCGCGAAGGGACTGAAACTGCTCGAAGGCTACCAAAGACAGACAGTACAAAAAACCGATCGCCGCAAACATGCCGGTTTGTTTCCCGTACAGTAGGGCATTATTTCCCATGCGGATGGAAGCTATCTCCCCAGCCGATAGGATATCTTAAGCATAAAAACATTGTGTGGATGAATATCAAATAGTTCACCCACCTGCCCCCCGAATGAGAATTCCCCGTTTGAGGAATACCGGTCCCTCCCCTGAGACCACACCAGGAACATGACGGATCCCGGCATATACTCCCATCTTACCACCAGGTTGGAATTGAAAAACAGGGCGTTAAAATCGGGATTTGCCACCTGGTAGTCATAAATGCCATCGTCGTTCTCGTCGAAATGATACCTGTTCTGGTTTTCATCATACATCACCCGGCTGCCCGATAAAAGGGAGAATCTGTTTTCCAGATTCGCCGCAGCGGGGTCGGTGACATATTTGAAGTCCCTGTACCTTCCGGCAGAAATAAAAGGCTGCCCGTAATACTGCAACGATAATTCAGGAGTTATGCTGTAATTGACCCTGATCGCCATGGCCGCTGTTTTCTGATCCATCCCTGCAAGGATGTATCTTTTGCCAGTTCCTGTTCCCAATTGCGTTACGTATTGCAATTCCTGGGTGTTCGCGGTAAACGACGGACTTACCGAAACGCTGAGTGCATTAACGGGTAAGTAAGTAGTGGTCAGGCGAAAAGTATTCTGATGCCCTGACCCTTCGAAACTGTTCATATTAATGTACATGGCTGAAAACCTCAGTTTTTTCCTGCTGTCGCTTGATACCGATATCCAGCTGTTCCGCAAGCCGGGAATCCGCATGGACGGCCCGCCCCTGAGAACATGATTTGACATCCTCTCTAACTGAAAGCTAGAGCCTGTACCGGCCGACCAGTGATTGGTGAATTGCGTATTGACATTGAGATTGCCGCCGTTTGCCAGCAAATTGCCTCCAAAATCAAATCCGGTGTACTGGTTCAGATTTAATTGCAGTGTCCTGAAAATTGATACGGGCTCAAGTATTCTGTAACCGGCCCACAAAACCTGAAGGGTTTCATCCGTGCTTCTGATAAACCCGATGTCATTAAGCTCAAGACCGGGCGATTTCCAGTGAAGAAAGCCTCCGTAACTGAAATTGCCGCCGCCGATCCTCCCGATCTCCATTGTTCCCCCATGCCCGGATAAGTAGGTACGGTCAGGATCCAGTCTGATATGTGAGGCATCCGGTCGCTGGTAATACCTGACAGCAGAGGTTTGTGTGCGCAACAGGGCTTCCGGCTCTCCCCTTACATGACTGAATATCAGTTTAGAGCTTAAATACCAGTTCCGGTCATTCCAGTAACGGGTAAAATCTATGCCCCCGCTATAGGCTGAATTATGAAGGAACTGAAGTGCGGGTCCGTCTATATCCCTTACGGTGGAAGTAAGCATTAAGCCTACAATGGTATTGCCTTCATTCATATCCTGTTGAACCCTGGCTACCGAATAGCTCGTCAATGGCTCAACCACCTGGTGCCGCTCTTCTCCTTCGAGGCTGATCCTTGCATAATTCCTTGCGGTTATTGTCTGCATAGCACCCACCGACAGCCCCTCCCGGGTCTTGCCCGAGAGTTTCAGGGCTCCCAGGATGGGTGTGTTGCCGGGCATCCTCAGGTATTCATCCGGACCTGTCGCGGGCCGGTATTGCGGATTGCGTCCGATCCGCCGGGAATAAAAAAGATTGTCGGCCGCCATGTCGCCGCCGCCCGGCGTGAGGGCGAATCTGAAGATATTCCTGCCTTCGATGAAAAAAGGCCTTTTCTCTTCAAAAAAAGTTTCAAAGGCTGTCAGGTTCACCACCGAAGGGTCGGCTTCCACCTGACCGAAATCGGGATTTACGGTGACATCGAGTGTCAGATCATTGGTTATGCCGATCTTGGCATCGAGCCCACCGTTCAGGCCGTGAGCGCTGCCATCTGCATAGGGATTTCCGGTTATCCTTTCAAATGACTCGGTGCGGGCGACGGTGTATGGGGAAATATCCATCTGGCGCCTGGGCTTGATTTCAAAAATACCGGCAAGCTCACCGAATTGATGGACCCAGCCCGATGATTCCTTTGGGATCTGTTTCCACAGTGACAGTTCATCATGCCTGTGAATATACCTTACAACCTGAAGGCCCCAGTTCCCATTGCCGTTCCTTGAAAATCTCAGCTGACTCAGCGGTATCTGCATCTCGGCATTCCAGCCTGATTCATCAACGGAAGTTCTGACATACCATATGGGATCCCATGTAAAATCCTCATTCTGTCCGTTGTTGCTTACGAAAAAATCGATCTTGACCCCGGCGGCGCTCACAAGGAAAGAGAAAGCAGTCCGCTTATCGGCATAGCTGTCAATCTGAACTCCCACGATATCACCGTCAACCTGGTCCCGCCTGGTCAATCTGCTTACTATGTCTGAAGGATCCTCTTCGAATGCCCGTATGGCTAAATAGATGTTGTCCTGGTCATATACTATCTTGAATGCAGTCTGCTGTGATGGTTCCGCACCATCCCGGGGCTCCCTCTGGACAAAACCGGAATGCCATTCTACAAGGTTCCAGGCAGGGTCATCAAACTTGCCGTCAATTACCGGAGGCTCTCCCCTGATCTCAGCTGTATGGTAGATTTTGCTGTCGTGTCCGTAAGAAGGGCCGGACAGCAAACCACATATCATTAATATTATAATATTCCCTTTCATATCATTCTCTTTCTATTCATCCCTTAAAGTATCGACAGGATTGAGCCTTGCAGTTTTCCAGGCCTGCAGGCTTACAGTGGAAAGCGCGATAAGATAGGTTAAAACGGAAGCCAACAGAAATAAGGCAATTCCTATGTCTACCCTGTAAGCAAAATTTTCAAGCCAGCTGCTCATAAAATACCATGCGATCGGCCAGGCCAGAAGGGTGGATATAAGCACCAGAATATTGATCTCCCTTGAAAGCAACATCATCACCGAACCAACAGATGCCCCCATTGCCTTGCGGATACCAATCTCCTTGGTGCGCTGCTCTGCGGTGAAGGAAGCAAGCCCCAGAAGCCCCAGACACGCAATGAAGATCGAAAAGATGGCGAATATCGAAAATATCATGCCCGCCCTTTGTTCAGACCTGTAACCGGAAGTCAGGTCTTCCATGAGAAACGAATATTCCAGTGGCTGATCATCAACAAATTCATTCCATTTTTCCCTGACGATATCAATTGCCTCAGAAGCTTCGCCTTCCCTGAACTTGACTATTATGTATCCACCCCATTGTCCGGGACTCAGGATCATGGGATTGATTGTCTGGTGAAGTGATTCAAAATGGAAATCTTTCACCACACCGATAATTGTAAATGCAACATCTTCGGGAGCATCCTGGGTTCCTCCCGCGCCTGTCTGATAGACTCTCTTCCCAACCGGATCGTCATATCCCATAGACCTGGCTGCCGTTTCGTTCATAACTACGGCAAGCGAATCGCTGGCAAAATCACGCGAAAAAAATCTTCCCTCCGCCATTTCCAGCCCCAGTACTTCGGCATAATCAAAATCCACCCATGTGTTGGAAATGATATGCTGCTCTCTTGACGCAGTGCCCTCCCTTCTGAAAGCATTGCCGCTGAAAGAGGTTCCGGGGATGGCATGTGCCCTGGAAGCGGCTGTTATAGCGGGGTATCCCGTCAGCTCCTGGCAGAAGGCCTCCCGCCGGTCGCTCGCTATGGCCTGAGCCCGTTGGATGATCAGCACATTTTCCGGTTCCATGCCCATATCCTTAGTGTTGATATAGTTCATCTGGCGGTAAACGGTCAGTGTGCTTATTAACAATACTATTGTGATAACAAACTGAAATACAACAAGCATGCCCCTTAGCCTGGAACTTTTCATGCCCGATTGGAGCTTGCCCTTCAATACTCTGACCGGTTCAAATGAGGCAAGGTAAAATGCAGGATAGCTGCCTGAAATAAACCCGACGATAACACCTGTCAGTATAAGAAGCGGAAGCGAATACCAGGCAGCAAAATACCGGAGCTGCAGCTGTTTGTCGGCTATATTATTGAAAGCAGGAATAAACAGCTCAACAAGTATCAGGGCAATAACCAGGGAGATGAAACTCAAAAACACCGATTCCCCGAGAAACTGGCTGACAAGCTGCGATTTATTTGAACCTACCACCTTTTTGATGCCGATTTCCTTTGCCCTGCCGGCAGAACGTGCTGTTGAAAGATTCATGAAGTTAATGCTTGCTATTGCCAGCAAAAAAACAGCGATGATGGAAAACACAATTACGGTGGTGATATTGCCGTTTCCCCGGATCTCATACTGCAGGTCGGAATAGAGATGAATTCTGGTAAGCGGCTGAAGGTAATAACCCCACTCCTCTCCGCTTTCATAGAATTCCTCCAGTGTAACACCAAGTACCATTTCAACCTGGGGGCCCATGTACGTTTCGAGCATTGCCGGGAATTTCGCGTCCAGTGCGGCAGGATCGGCGTTTTCTTCAAGAAGAACGTAGGTGAAATAATTATTGCTGACCCACATCTGGTTTTGATGGTGGGAATTTGTAATTATAGAGGCAATCACATCAAATGAAAAATGAGAATTAGCCGGGGGGTCCTGAACGATTCCGGTCACTTCAAAGTGAGCCCGGTCATTTCCTACCTCCAGGGTCCGGCCGAGAGGGTCCTGGTCACCGAAATATTTCCGGGCAGCCGATTCGGTCATCACGAGGGTATTTGGCCTGGTGAGGGCATTGCGCACATCTCCGTTGATCATGGTGTAGGTGAAAACGTCAAATACCGTTGAATCGGCCCACACAAAATTGTTTTCAATGAAGCTTCTGTCGCCGTAGCGGATAATGGGAGACGAATCAAAATTGAAAAACCGGACTGCACTTCTGACTTCCGGAAAATCGGCCAACATGGTTGCCGCCATGGGTGCCGGAGTGATAGGGGCGTGAAAATCGTTGCCCTGCATGCTCGCTTTCATGACAACCCTGTATATATTAGCGGCATGTTCATGGTGACGGTCATAGCTCAGCTCGTCCTGCACGAATAACAATATCATCAACGAGCTGGCGATACCGATAGCCAGGCCGGAGATATTTATCAATGAATAGCCTTTTTTCCGCCAAAGGTTTCGAAAGGCTACCAGAATATAGTTTTTCAACATTGGGAAAGTATTGAATCTTTAAGTTAAGACGACTGCAAGCAGCATAAGCTACAACTGAATGAATAAATCTCGCCGGTGAATTGCATTGCATGAGATTTATGATCAAAATACAAACCAATCACGATACCGGCCTGTCGATGAACATGTTTCAAACAAAGGATGCAATTAGCGATCGGGGACTTATGTTCGCTGGTGATACAATGTTGTACGAAATCGTACTCTCAGCCTTACAGCATCGGAAAAACCGGTCATTCATGACGCAGTGCCCTTGCCGGATTAAGCGAGGCGGCCTGCAAAGAACGGTAGCCAACGGAAATCACAACGACGGCGGCCGACAGGAGCGCTGCAGCCAAAAAAACCGATGGATTGTTAATCGGGATACGGTAGGCAAACATGCTGATCCAGTAGTTCATAAAATACCAGGCCAGCAACCATGAGGCAATATTGGCAATAAGGAGCCATATGCCGAATTTTTTAAAGAATTCCTTTACTATGGTCCCTGCAGATGCACCGAAAACCTTTCTTACCCCGATCTCTTTACCCTTGTTTTCAACCATGAAGGAGGCGAGGCC
>SKQJ01000381.1 GCA_007119075.1 Bacteroidales bacterium
TTCCTCCAAGAACCAGTGTACTGTGTTTGCTTCTTTCCTTTCCGATAGAATTGGGGTTTTCTGCCCATTCGCCTATTTCTCCCGTTCTCAGGTTCAGCCTTGAGTAAAATATCTGTTTGGTGCCGGCAGACTGGCTCCCTGCGTCGGGTGCGACATTGCCGGTTTCACCTCCCACGGTATAAAGATAGCCTCCAAAGGAAACAAACCCATGGCATGCGATTCCGGCAGGCAGGCCGGGCAATGATTCCCATTCCTCAAGCTCGCCGCCCTCATTGATTCTGGCTTTATAGACCGAGGATACCGGGTTATTCTCTGCCGAAGCGCCTCCGGCAACATAAATGGCACTTCTGAAAATAACTGCACCTGCAGAGTAGAGCGGCTCAGGCAGCGGCCTGGCACTTGCCCAGCCCTGAAGCGTGCCGTCAGTGTTCAAAGCGGCCGCATAAACACCGGAAACCGCATCACCATCTGCATCCAAGCCTCCGAGTACGAAAATATAGCCCGAACCGTCTGCCTTTGAATTAAAAGGAGTCGCAGCGACCGAGGCATGATAAGCGAGGGGCTCTGGCATGGAAGAGGCAGAAGCCCACGAGCTGACTGTGCCATCGGCATTTATGATCCCTGATGTTACCTGGTCAGATGCCTGGCCTTCGCTGTCACGGCCTCCGGAAACAAATACATACTGGCTGGCAATGCCGTCATTGTTTTCTACAGGAAAGGACAAGGCCTTATGACCGCTGACGGCCAGTGGAAGCGGCGTGGTTTCTGTCCAGTTTATGGTCGACGGGCTAAAAGTTGCTGCTGCTGTTACTTTAAAAGGAATTTCATTGCTTTCTCCTATTTCTGTCCTGACAAAAACAGGTCCGTCCTGGACGCCATTGGGTACCGTTGTAACAATGAATTCATTGGTCCAGTCGTCATCCGATGCTATCGTTGCAGGTATGGTCCCACCTTCTCCGTCGGAAAACAAAACTTCTCCCTCACCCTGAAGTTCACCGAAGGCCCTGCCTTCGAATATAATTGTGCTACCGACGTTCCCGGAGGGTTTTGTGGCGCTGTTTACAAATGTGAGGACCGGTTCAATTGCCTTGAAGGCATTGCTTAAAATTGCCTGGCCCCCTCCCGGATTTTTAACCTTTACCGGCAACAGAGTATTTGCGGGAATACCTGAAGGCACTCTGGCATATATAATTGTGGAAGATGCAACTTCAACCTGGTTACAAACCTTGTCTCCGATATAAACTGAAGCGCCGGCCATAAAATTAGCTCCGGTTATCGCAAGTTCCGTGCTGATAGCGCCTTCACCTGGAGAAATGCTGGCAATTGCAGGAATTTCACCAGGCAAAACGGAATCGTCATCCTTTTTGCACCCCGTTGGAGATAGCAAAATCCCTGATAATGCAAAAGCCAAAATGATGTTTCTGGAGATTGAGTTCATAGTTAATGATTTAAGAAAATATTGATTATAATTGATGTATGGTTTTTATCTGCGAGCTGTTCCGGGCTCATGGTATTCACAACGTCTGCCTCACTGAATCAGGCTTAGAGCAGGATCCAATGATATATACGGAAAAAAGAATGGAAAGGTTGGAATATCACCTGACGCACCTTACGGCGTATCCGTCTGACTTGTTTGCGGAACTGCGGAACAAGGAGGCTGCGTCAAAAGCGACGTAGCGGATAAAAGCTTAGATCCCTGTACCATGAATACGCTCCTGCAGAGCGGCAGGTTCACCAGTGGTGAACTGATGTTCGCTGCCGTATGCAGTTCCTGCATCATTCGAGGCATACGCCCTGACGTAATAGGTTGTCAAAGGGAATAATCGTATCATCACACTGACAAAATTTCCTGTACCTGTACCATTATTGGTCATACCTGTATTTTCTTCGACGGTAGGGTATGGGGAAGTGTCCCATACAATGCCTCTTGTAACTCTTGATCCGCCATCAGATTGTACGTTTCCGCCGGAAGTTGCAGATACGGCAGTAATACTTGTTACCCCGGCAGTAGTGACCAATGCCAGGCCTATGGTTGAAAACCGGATGGAGCTCCCGTAAGAAGTACCGGTAACAGTAGTTGCATATGCACGTACGTAATATGTCGTCGATGGTGACAACCCCGAAAGGACACTGGTAAATTCCCCTAATCCGTGCCCATCGTGTGTACTGCCCAGATTAGCTTCAAGTGTTGGATTGTATGATCTGCCCCAGACGACACCACGCCTGGTAATTTCCGAACCTCCGTCATCAATTATGTGACCGCCGCTTATTGCTTCGGTTGAAGTGATACCCGCAACTTCATGGGTTCTTAAAACAGGCAGCCAGTCATTCTCCTCCCTTGCGCAATTCAGGGAGATAATCAGTATTATAAATGCTGATCCGGTCAGAACGGACCTGAGTATGATATTGTTCATCGAAATGTAAAGTTGATGGCATTGAAAATAATCTGCATATTTTGCCGGAAACCCCATAAACGGGTTGTTTCAGTCTCCGGGCGGTTCTACTAATTTAATAAATTTTCCGGATATCCCATGCATGGGCATATCAACTTCTGCCCTTTTCGCAACATCCAAAGTTCCCTTCACCTGTCTCCGGAATAATTTCATGACTGATATATCAGACATTCGGATTCCACAGATAAAAACTGATTAAACGGCCGGGAATCCGGTAAGGATCTTGCAGGTTTGTCAATGTTTTGTACCTTGTCATCTGATTAACAAGTTAAAAATATGGTTTTATACGCTTCATTACAGATGCGCGTTATATGGCTTATCATTTTGCTTTTAATGATCACTGCATGCAACAGCGAAAAAGAGAAAAGATATATAAGGGACAGGTTCGGGGCTGTGACTGGTTTTTCCGAGACCGGCAAGACTCTGTACCTGTTTTTTTCCGCCCACGATCATTTTGAAGGCATGGAAACGGTCCTTGGTACTCTTGAAAAGTCAGGGGTCAAGGCCTCCTTTTTCCTTACCGGGGAATGCCTGAGGGAACAAGCACGGGAAGAGACGATAAGAAAAATTGTCGATCAGGGCCATTACCTTGGCCCTCATTCAGATGCACACCTTCTTTATGTACCGTGGGACGTCGGGCCCGACCGGGATTCGCTTCTGGTAACCAGGGATGAATTTGAAAAAGACCTGCGCCGGAATCTTGAAGCACTAAAGCCCTTTGTCAGGGATCCGGAAAACGTACGATGGTTTCTCCCTCCCTATGAATGGTACAATACAGAAATAGTAGAATGGTCGGTTGAAATGGGGCTTGAAGTGGTCAATTTCACATCCGGTATCGGGACAAATGCCGATTACACGACTCCAGGGATGCCCAACTACCGCACCACCGAGGAAATAATAACCCGGCTGTGGGAATACGAAGATGTACATGGACTTAATGGGAAAATACTGCTCATCCATCCGGGAGTAGGACCAGAAAGGCCCGATCCCCTTTATGAACGGCTGTTTGAAGTAATATTCCTTCTGAAGGAAAAGGGATACGAATTTAAACGCCTGAAAAAAGCTGCACATTATAATATGTGCAGCCTCCCCTGAAAAGTAAAAAAAACCTGTTATTCCATTTTCCTGAATGTCATGAAGAAGGAAATCTGGTAAAAGGGTGAATCAGGATCATCCAAACTTTCCATATCATCTGAGGAAAGTGCCGGAACCATAACATCATCCCCCGGTTGCCAGTTGGCCGGTGTAACAATCTCTCTGCTATTATAGGTTTTTTGCAGGGCAACGAGGGTTCTTTCTAATTCATTGATATTTCTCCCTACTTCATTTGGATAAAAATTAATGGATCTTACCTTATTTTCAGGATCGATAATAAAGACCCCCCTGACATTTTTACTTATACTAACATCGGGGTGTATCATTCCTAAAAGATTTGATACATGGTATGAATGATCATCAACCATCGGAAAATTAATTTCAACAGGATCTCTTCCCCGGAAGGGAATTTCTTCGAGAGCGGCTTTCCACCGGTAATGATGGTCAAGCATATCGGTTGAAATTACTATCAGCCTGGCGCCTAACTCGTTTAAATGCTCTTGCTTATGAGCAAGCTCAAGCAATTCAGATGAACATACCGGGGTAAAATTTTTGGGATGGGCAAAAATAATTTTCCAGTCTTCCCCAAAGTCCTCTGGAAAATTGATAACGCCTTCCGTTGATTGGGCAGTAAATGAAGGTACTTCTGCTCCCATCAAAGGAACAGTTCGGTCACCGCTTTTATCGGCGGTCCGTTCCATAAATGGTGACGGATATTGTGCCGAAAGCCGACCCACAGATAATAAAATCATCGCATAAAATAATAAAATGCTTGCTGTTTTTTTCATTTTTAGCATGGTTTTAAGTTTAACATAATTAATTTGTTAGACACAAAATTAATAACTGTTTCGCCATGCTGGATAGGAAAAATGTGTCGAGGGATAGTACCTGGTTGACACACTAAAGGAAGCGGGCATCTGCACCGCGAAGCAGCTGTCCGGAAATTTTTCCCAAAAAACAGTAATTTTTTTACGCTTGCCCGGGTCGTGGGCCTTGAAATTGCTTACCAACAGACAGTAAGGATCATTTTCTCCTTGTTACCTCAGATGGTAATTTGCCAAAAAAATTACGGAAGGTTTTTGTAAAATAGCCCGGGTCATCATAACCAACCATATATGCTATTTCAGCAATAGTAGCGGCATCGTTTTGCAATAATTCCATTGCTCTGTGCATCCGCACCGTACGAATAAACCGGCTTGCCGACATATTGACCAGGGCCTTCAGTTTCCGGTGGATCTGGGATTTGCTCATACCTACTTCTTTTCCCAGGTCATTGACCGAAAATTCATGATTCCCAATGTTTTCATTAACTGCTGCCAGGAGTTTATTCATGTAAACCGTGTCACGCGAATTAACCAGCATCTCACCGGGATTGATTATGTTGCCGGAGCTGAACTTTTCCCTTAATCTGCGTCTGCTTTCAATTAAATTATCGACCCTCGCCTTTAACTCCTTTGCTCTAAAGGGTTTAATTATATAATCATCAGCACCGGTGCCCAGTCCTGTAATCTTGTCCTGAGAAAAGGCACTTGAAGTAAGAAGAATTACAGGGATATGACTGGTCCTTTCGCTTTTTTTAAGTTTTTCGCAAAGCTCATAACCATCAGTCCCCGGCAAAATCACTTCACTTATGATAAGGTCGGGAATAAATTCATTTGCCTTTTGAATTCCCTCCCCCGCGGCGGTTGAATCAATAATACGGTATTCTTTTTCAAGTATCCCTGCAATAAAATCACTCACCCCCGGGTGATCTTCCACAACCAGTACCCAGGGTTTATTGAGATCGGATGCAAAATGATCAGGAATATTTTTGGCCGGCACGTAATAGGGATGTTTGCGGGACAGCGCCGGTCGCCCTTCAGGCAGAGATTTTTTCTCATGAACAGCTTTTTCAGCAGAGAAGAATTTTTCGCCGGAGGGAAATGTCAGACTGAATACGGTCCCTTCATCCGGAATGCTTTTTACGCGGATCCGCCCTTTATGCAGCCTGACAAGCTCCCTGACATATGCCAGCCCTACTCCCGAACCTTTCGAATGACTGAGGGATTTCCTTTCAATACGGTAAAATTGATCATAAATGTAAGGCAATATATCTTCAGGAATCCCAATTCCTGTATCGGCAACTACAAGTTCCAGAAAATCAGCACCTTCCTTATCAGTATGCCGGCAGATTTTTATTGTTACCCTGCCGTTTTCAGGAGTATATTGAATGGCATTGGATATCAGATTATTGAGAATTGTCTCCAGTATATCGGGATCGTAATAAAAGCTGTTTTTAAATTCCTGATTATTCACCCGGGGGTCTTCTTGCACTTCAATCGAAATATTTTTCCCGGCAGCCATTGATGCATACGACATTGAAATCCCTTTTACCATTTTAGCGACATCTCCCGTGCGGGCAGCCACAACATAGTTCCTGCTTTGTATCAAAGACAGATCAGACAACTGGTTTGCAAGCTGCAATAGTCTTTCGGCATTATCACTGATCAGCTGCAGTGCTTTTTTCTTTTCGATATCATCAGATTCTCTGTAAAGTGGATCAAGAGATCCTTTTATAAGGGTAAGGGGTGTTCGGATTTCCTGCGATATGTTGGTAAATAAGCTTGTTTTGACCTGATCCAGTTCCCTGAGTTTTCGGGTTTCGATATCTGCGATTTTCATCTGGTGTCGTAGATTGAATCGTGAAAGCTCATACTTCCTGACACCCGAGACAATGAAAATTATTATCGACAGGTATATCAAATAAACCCAGGCAGGTCTCCATCGGGAATCTCCGCTCTGAGATGTATGTGCTGCGGGCCATTCATTATCCGGGCTGTTGTCTATTCCTATCCGGGACAGATTCGGGAATCCGTTATCCGGATTTGGTGCTGAAAATGAATCTTGAATTAACCGGAATTCGAGGGTTTGTTGTGGGGTTTGCTGGTCAACCGGTGAGGATTTTACCGGCTGTAAAAATAAAAAGCAACCCAGAGAGATGAAAACAGGATACAATAGAGGTATTTCAATTTTACTTTTTAACAGATGGCTGTACCTCAAAA
>SKQJ01000105.1 GCA_007119075.1 Bacteroidales bacterium
GACATCAGGAAGGACACCTATTGTTCGTCCGGACCGGGAGGGCAGTCGGTCAATACCACTTATTCGGCCATCAGGCTTACCCACATACCCAGCGGTATAGTGGTTACCTGCCAGGATCAGAAATCGCAGCTGAAGAACCTTGACAAGGCAATGACCGAACTCAGGACACGGCTCTATAACCTCGAATATCAGAAATATATCGATGAAATTTCCTCAAAAAGGAAAACAATGGTCTCAACCGGAGACAGGTCGGCAAAAATACGGACATACAACTATCAGCAGGGAAGGGTGACCGACCACCGCATAAATCTTACGCTCTACAATCTTTCAGCCATACTTGACGGCGATCTCGATGAGATACTTGATAAGCTGCAGATGGCTGAAAATGCCGAGCGTCTTAAAGTAAGCAGCGTGTGACCGCCCCGACCGGCGGCATGTTTATTAAATAAAAACCCCTGTGGCATGACGGCCGACACCCTTTTCAGCAATATACGCGAAAAACAGAGCTTTTTGTGCGTGGGACTGGATCCAGACCTGGCAAAATTTCCCGAATCAATGCTTGAAACCGACGATCCGGTTTATGAATTCAACAAGAAAATAATTGATTCCACCCAGGAATTTGCAGTGGCATACAAGCCAAACATTGCATTTTATGAATCGCTGGGCTCATCAGGATGGTGGAGCCTTGAAAAGACTGTTGAATACATAAGAAAGAGATATCCTGAAGTTTTTCTGATTGCCGATGCAAAACGGGGAGATATCGGCAATACCTCAAAGAGATATGCTGCTGCTTTTTTCGATAATTTCGGGTTCGATGCCATAACGGTTGCTCCCTGGATGGGCGAAGATTCTGTGAGGCCTTTTCTTGATTATGACGGCAAATGGACTATTTTGCTGGCCCTGACATCCAATTCCGGCGCCGCCGATTTTCAGCTGGCAAGGGAAGCCGGCACTGATATGTACTTTTTCGAGAAGGTGCTCAGCGAAGCCGCCGCATGGGGAAGTCCGGACAACCTGATGTTTGTGGCAGGGGCAACCCAGCCGGAGATGTTCCGTAAGATCCGGGAAATCGTTCCCGATCATTTTCTTCTGGTGCCCGGCGTGGGGGCCCAGGGGGGAAGCCTGTCGGAAGTGGCGGCGCATGGGATGAACGACCGCTGCGGATTGCTGGTCAATTCATCTCGCGCGATCATCCATGCTGATGAATCGGATGAATTCGACACCGTGGCCGGGCAAAAAGCCCGGGCCCTGCAAAATGAAATGGCTGCCCTGCTGTCAGGCCGCAATCTCATATAGCCGGATCAGCCCGGCAACCGGATGGTGTCTGCCCCATCTGAATGTGCTCCCGTTGCCTGCCCCGGGCCACCCGTTAATCAATTTCCCGAATGTTTGCTTGATTGTTAGCAGACCATTCACTAAATTCACTTCCTTAAAACTTCATCAGATTCCGATGACGGAAGAATTTCTGCATTATATCTGGAGGTGCAACCTGTTTTATCCTCTTAATAGCGGCACCTGTGAAATCGAGGTGATGAATACGGGTGAGCCCAATCCCGACTCCGGTCCCGATTTTTTCAATGCCATGGTCAGGCTTGATGGCACCCTTCTTGCCGGAAATGTTGAAATGCATATTAATTCGTCGGACTGGTACCGGCATGGCCATCATACCAACAGGGCCTATGACAACGTGATACTGCAGCTTGTATTGAATCAGGATGCCGTGGCAAGGCGGACCAACGGTGAAATTGTCCCCACCGCCACAATCCGGTTCGACAGAAGATTGTATGAAAATTACCGGGAGTTGATCGAAAGCCAATACTGGATTCCCTGCGAGCCTTTTATTTCTATTGCAGATATAAATACGGTATCGAAGTGGCTGGATATAATGGCAATAAGAAGACTGGAACAAAAGGTCCGGCATATGGAAGAGGTTCTTTGTTATAATCAAAATGACTGGCAGGAGAGTTTTTACCAGCTGCTGGCCCGCAGTTTCGGTTTCAGGCTTAATGGATGGGCTTTTGAAATGCTGGCCCGGTCCATTCCTTACAGGCTCATACTCAAGCACCGTAACAACCTTTTTCAGCTCGAGGCAATGCTTTTCGGCCAGTCCGGCCTGATCAACGGCGAGGAAGCCGATGACTATTCCAGGGATCTTAACAGGGAGCACCGTTTCCTTTTGAGGAAGTATAGCCTGAAGCCACTTGAAAAGCATATATGGAAATTTCTTCGCCTGCGACCCGCCAATTTTCCAACCGTAAGGATAGCTCAGCTTGCCTCTTTCCTGCACCGGAATACCGGGATGTTCGCAACTATACTGGAAACTGGCGAACCCGGGAAAATTGAATTATTGTTCAGAGTTTCGGCATCCGGTTATTGGGATAACCATTATGTGTTCGGGCGGCCTTCTTCAAAAAAGGTCAAGTCGCTCGGCAGATTTGCCATAAATTCGATAATTATCAATACCGTTGTTCCGCTGATCTATTTTTATGGCAGATACCGCAAAATTCCCGGATTGACCGGCAGGGCACTGGATTTTTTGAAGAAGCTTCCGGCCGAGGTGAACTCCATCACCGGAAAATGGAATTCCATAGGTATATGCGCTCGCAATGCTTACACAACCCAGGCACTGCTGCAGCAAAAAAATGAATTATGTGCCTTCAAAAAATGTCTGAATTGTGCAATTGGCAACTATATCATAAAAAACCCAATTGCCGGAGACAATATATACCCTGCATAAAAACCTGATTGTAAATTTTTAATCGTTTTTGTTGATATGTTGATAAAAATGAATTATTTTTGCGATTCTTAAAATGAATCGTCTATGGTAAGATCCAGCAGACCAGTGAATGACAATTAATTTACCAAAAATGTATCTGACATCTGAAAAAAAACAGGAATTATTCAAGGAACATGGTGGTTCAGAAGGAAACACCGGAAATGCCGAGGCGCAAATAGCTTTGTTTTCTTACCGGATAAGCCATCTTACCGGCCACCTGAAAGCCAACCCCAAGGACTTCAGCACTCAGCGTGCACTGGTCAGGCTCGTTGGTAAACGCAGGAGACTGCTTGATTATCTTAAAGACCGCGAAATTGAACGGTACCGCGCGATCATAAAAGCACTTAATCTCAGGAAGTAAACAAAAAGGGCGATTTAACTGAAATTGCCCTTTTTTCTGTATTTTTCTTTCTGATTATGATATTTACATCAAAAGCCTGTTCAGCAGGATTCCATGCCATTTTTTTGTTAATGATTTTAATTTGAAGCAATAATATTTTTAATACAATTCAAACTGTTTATGTTTAATATACTGGAAAAAAAGATAGATCTGGGTGATGGAAGGACCATCATTATTGAGACCGGGCGACTCGCACGGCAGGCCGATGGTGCCGTGCTGATCAGAATGGGCAGGACCATGTTGCTGGCAACCGTCGTTTCAGCTGCCGAAGCAAGAGAAAATGTAGATTTCATGCCTCTTTCAGTCGATTATCGGGAAAAGTTCGCCTCTATTGGCCGGTTCCCGGGTGGTTTTCTGAAAAGAGAAGCCAGGCCAAGCGACAACGAGGTACTGGTGAGCAGACTGGTTGATCGGGTCCTCAGACCATTGTTTCCTGCCGATTATCATGCAGAAACATTTGTTACAATAGAGCTTATATCGGCAGAAAAGGATATTATGCCTGATTCGCTTGCCGGACTTGCGGCATCTGCAGCCCTGGCGGTATCTGATATCCCTTTCGGCGGGCCTATTTCCGAAGTCCGCATTGCCCGCATTGACGGACAGTTCAAAATCAACCCCTCCTTCGAAGAAGCTGAAAAAGCAGACATCGATCTGATGGTAGGGGCAACCATAGACAACATCCTTATGGTTGAGGGGGCGATGAAAGAGGTTTCTGAGGCTGATATGCTGGAAGCGTTGAAAGCTGCTCATGATGCTATTAAAGTGCAGTGCCAGGCCCAGATAGAACTGATGGAAATGGCAGGCAAGACCCAAAAACGTGAGTATTCCCATGAAGTGAATGATGAAGAGCTGCGCGAAAAAATCCGGCAGGAAACATATGATAAATGTTACGAAGCTGCAAGAAACTTCAGGTCCAAGCATGAAAGATCAGCCGAATTCAAAAGGATAAAGGAAGAATTTATCGCCTCCCTTCCGGAAGAATTACAACCCGACACCGGCCTCATCAGCCGCTATTATCATGATGTGCAGAAAGACGCAGTCAGGAGAATGATCCTCGATGAAAGCATCAGGCTGGATGGTCGCAGAACCGATGAGATAAGGCCTATTTCCTGTGAAATTGATTTTCTTCCTGCTGCCCACGGATCCGCCCTGTTCACCCGGGGCGAAACCCAGTCTCTTACCTCGGTAACCCTGGGTACCAAGCTTGATGAAAAAATGATCGATGAAGTTTTAAGAAAAGGTAAGGATAAATTCGTATTGCATTATAATTTCCCGCCATATTCAACCGGTGATGCGCGTCCCTCAAGGGGGTTGTCCAGGCGCGAAGTCGGACATGGGAATCTTGCCCACCGGGCGCTTAAAGGACTTGTCCCCGGTGAAGAAGAAAATCCCTATGCCACAAGAATTGTTTCAGATATACTTGAATCCAACGGGTCTTCTTCAATGGCAACGGTCTGCGCCGGTTCACTGGCACTGATGGATGCCGGGATCGGCTTACGAAAGCATGTTTCAGGGATAGCCATGGGGCTTATCAAGGATTCCGAAACCGATAAATATGCCATTTTATCCGATATTCTCGGTGATGAGGATCATCTCGGCGATATGGATTTCAAGGTAACAGGGACAAGGGACGGGATAACCGCAACTCAGATGGATATCAAGGTTGAGGGACTGTCATACGACATCCTTTTCAAGGCTCTGGAACAGGCCAGGGAGGGAAGGCTTCACATACTCGACAAAATGGATGAAGCCATCCGTGAGCCACGTCCGGAGCTTAAACCCCATGCCCCGAGAATTGAACAGATAAGGATCCCTAAAGATATGATCGGAGCGATCATCGGTCCCGGAGGGAAAATAATCCAGGATATTCAGGCAAAATCAAATACAACCATCGTGGTTGAAGAGATAGGTAATTTCGGCCATGTGGACGTGTTTGCAGACAACAAGGACTCCATTGATATCGCTATGAACATGATCAAAGGCATCATAGCTGTTCCTGAAGTGGGTTCGGTATATAAGGGGAAAATTAAATCGATTGTGCCTTTTGGCGCATTCGTTGAAATTTTGCCCGGAAAAGAAGGCTTGCTGCATATATCTGAAATTGACTGGAAAAGGACCAATGCCGTCGAAGATGTGCTTAAAGAGGGAGAAGAAATCGAGGTTAAGCTTATCGATCTTGACAGCAAGACAGGAAAATTGAAACTTTCAAGGAAAGCCCTTTTGCCAAGGCCGCCCAGGCAGCCGGAGAAGGACAGTTAAACAGCTCCGCGCCTGCCCGGGATGCATAAACCTCTGCTCCGGCATCCCATTATACCGGGCCGGGTTCCGGTCAGTGAACACGCGGTTGCTGGCTAATATTGCTGCAGCGGGTATCCGCTGCTTTTTTTGTTCTTTGTGGAATGCCGGAAGTGTGTGTTTCAGTCCTGCCGGCTGCCTTGAAAACCCTTTAATTGCAATAAAGATTGTTTTATTATTTTTTTTTTTAAATTTGGCCATGATTTT
The DNA here is from genome assembly GCA_007119075.1 of Bacteroidales bacterium. GTDB lineage: Bacteria > Bacteroidota > Bacteroidia > Bacteroidales > PUMT01 > PXAP01. Next base: position 5,679 of record SKQJ01000105.1, read on the forward strand.
TAATTAATATATCAAAAATGTATTATGTTTGTAGCTGTTTGAAAACTGCGGAACAACCATTGAACCAATAGATTTGTGTAATTAAATAAAAACTTAACTATGAATAAGACACGATTAAACCTAACTTTATTTGTTCTGGCAGTCATTCTGCTCAGCAGTTGTGGAGGCCTGAACAGGATGAGAAATAATGCGGATGATGTTAGATATAATGTTACCCCTGAAATACTTGAGGCTCATGGGGAGGAAGTGGAAGTTACCATACGTGGAACATTTCCGGAAAGATATTTCCACAGAAGGGCAATCGTCGAAGTGACACCCGTTATAACGTGGGATGGCGGCGAAGCAACCATGAGCAGTATTACACTGCAGGGGGAGAATGTCCGGGATAATTACCAGGTAATAAATTTTGGAGGAGGAAGCTTTACACATACCGACAGGGTGCCCTTTAATGAGGGCATGAGGATTTCGGACCTTGAAGTAAGGCTTAACGCCCAGCTCAGGAACAATGAGTCAGAATTTGACCCGCGCAAAATAGCAGACGGAGTCATAGCCACATCAACACTGGTGGTAAATGAGCCCAGGCCGGTTATTGAACGGGACAGGTTCCAGAGGATCCTGCCCGAAACCAAGGAAACAGCTATTTTTTATGTCATAAACCGTGCGGATGTCCGTCAGACTGAATTAAGGTCGGAAAGGCTTGCCGAATTCCGGCAATATCTTGATGAAGTAGTTGCTGATGAACGTGTTGAATTAAGAGAACTCGGAATCAATGCATATGCTTCTCCCGACGGACCTATCAATTTCAATGAAAGACTTTCAGAGCAAAGAAGGCAATCGTCCGACCGGGTATTTGACCGGGAATTGTCAAGAGTCGGCGTAGAAAAGAGGGATGATTTCTATAATGCCAGGGCTCTCGGTGAGGACTGGGAAGGTTTCAAGGAACTGATGGAGCAGTCCAATATCGAGGACCGTCAGCTGATCCTGCGTGTACTTAATATGTATACTGACCCGGTTGTGCGTGAAAGGGAGATCAGGAACTTGTCAGCAGTGTTTGAAGAAATAGCCGATGAAGTCCTTCCCAGACTGCGTCGTTCGGAAATGGTTGTCAATATTGACAGGATAGGATACTCCGACGATGAACTCATGCAGCTCTACAATCAGGATCCTTCTCAGCTGAATGAAGAAGAGATTCTTTATACTGCCACATTATATGACGATCCCAACAGGCAGTACCAGATTTATAACAGGGCGGCCCAGCAGTTCCCCAATTCTTTCAGGGCTCATAACAGCCGGGGTATCGCTTTGATGGAACTTGACAATGTATCCGCTGCCAAAGATGCTTTCCAGAGAGCCCGGCAGATTGAAGACAATGACGCGGTAAGAAATAACCTCGGAGCTGTTGCCCTCAGGGAAGGAAATTTCGAAGAAGCAGAGGAACATTTTGCTTCTGTTTCCTCACCGGGTGATGAGACCAATTATAACCTCGGTATTCTGGCCATTAAGAGAGGCGATTATTCAAAAGCCTCCGGTCATCTCGGCAATATGCCCGTTATCAACAATGCGCTTGTGAAGATGCTGCAGAACAACAATGACGAGGCCTTAAGGATACTCAACAACATCCAGCAGCCGGGTCCTCTTGCCTATTACCTGAGAGCGGTTATAGGTGCAAGAAGGCAGGACAACAGCATGGTCTTTGACAATCTCAGGACTGCGGTTAACAGGGATGATAACCTGAAGGAATATGCCAGGACCGACATGGAATTTGGTCGTTACTTCCAGGATAGCACATTTGAATCTATTGTGAACTAACTATTTTTCGGATATCTGATATAAGGGGGGCTGTCAGTTTTGGCGGCCCTTCTTGTTTGTCGGATGTGCCGTCTGCATGGCAGATACACGAATGTGAGAGTCGCCGGAAGTTAAAGGCCTTCAGGACGCAGCTTGGTAAAAAAGTCCCATAAGACTATTCCCGCGCTTACTGCGATATTAAAGGAGTGCTTGGTGCCATACTGCGGTATTTCGATGCATGAGTCACTCATATCGATTATTTTCTGATCCACTCCCTTCACTTCATTTCCGAAAACCATTGCATATTTTTTATGCTTATCGGGCTGAAATCCTGTAAGGGGAATGCTTGCCTCGGTCTGTTCAAGGCAGATAATTTCATAATTCATGCTTTTTAGTTCAGATACCGCTCCTGCCGTGCCGTCAAAATATTTCCAGTCGACCGATTCGGTTGCACCCAGTGCGGTTTTTTGAATATCCCTGTGCGGAGGAGTGGCTGTGATTCCGCACAGATATATTGAGTTTACCAGGAACGCATCGGCCGTCCTGAATACTGAACCAATATTGTTAAGGCTCCTTACATTGTCCAGAACAATGACCATGGGCAGTTTGCCTGCCAGCCTGAAGTCGCTGATGGTTTTTCTGTTTAGCTCCTCATTGGCAAGTTTTCTTCCTGTCATCGGTTTTTTATGATTGGGTTAAGTGAGGATAAATATAAAAAATATGCTATTTTTATGATAGCCAAATCTTATAATTTTATGAACATACACGAATACCAGGGGAAGTATATCCTGAAACAATTCGGCGTCGCTGTGCCCGAAGGGATGGTTGTGGAATCTCCCGAGTCGGCTATGGAGGCTGCAAAAGAGATCAAGCATAAAACCGGAGCTGGCACCTGGGCCGTAAAGGCACAGATACATGCCGGGGGACGGGGTAAAGGGGGAGGCGTAAAAATAGCCCAATCAGTAGAAGATGTCGGAAAACATGCCAGGAGCATCCTGGGTATGAACCTCGTGACCCACCAAACCGGACCCGAAGGAAAAAAAGTCCATAAGGTTCTTGTTGAACAAGGCATATTTTATCCCGGCGAGAGCCAGGTGCAGGAATTTTATATGAGCGTTCTCCTGAACCGGCAATCAGGACGCAATATAATAATGTATTCGACGGAAGGGGGTATGGATATTGAGACCGTTGCTGAAAAAACCCCTCATCTTATTTTCAGGGAAGAAATAGATCCCGGAACGGGGCTCCTGCCATTTCAGGCCAGGAAGGTTGCATTTAATCTGCAGCTCAAAGAAAAGGCCTTCAAGGAAATGACCAAGTTCGTTACCTCGCTCTACCGCTCTTACGAAAAGTCTGATGCATCGCTGTTTGAGATCAATCCTGTTTTTAAGACATCCGATAATCTGATTCTTGCAGCCGATGCTAAAGTAGTGCTCGACAGCAATTCTCTTTATCGTCATCCCGAATACGCCGAGATGAGGGACCTGTCAGAAGAGGATCCGGCCGAAGTGGAAGCCGGGAAATATGACCTGAATTTCATTAAACTGGACGGAAATGTTGGCTGCATGGTCAACGGCGCCGGCCTTGCCATGGCTACCATGGATATAATCAAGTTATCGGGGGGAGAACCGGCCAATTTCCTTGATGTTGGCGGAACCGCAAACGCAACAACAGTTGAAGCCGGATTCAGGATCATATTGAAAGATCCGAATGTAAAAGCTATCCTGATAAACATTTTCGGAGGCATTGTAAGATGCGACAGGGTCGCCAGGGGAATTGTCGAAGCATACAAAAGCATTGGCGATATTGATGTTCCTGTAATTGTAAGATTGCAGGGAACCAATGCTGCCGAGGCAAAAAAACTAATTGATGATTCCGGCCTTGAAGTCTTTCCGGCCATCACTCTTCAGGAGGCCGCCGATATGGTTGAAAAGGCTTTCGGATAATATCTCGGGCCTGCTACCAGATTACCGGTTTCCTTTTCAGCGGAAGCGTCATACACCTGGCCCCCCCGCCTCCGCGTGGCAGTTCCGAGCCTTTCAGGGCGATTACGGCCTTTTTATGATCATTCGGATCCGATTTTCCTGAAAGAACATCCCTGGCGCTTAATATTTCGAACCCGTTATTGTTCAATTCATCAAGAGTTCGTGTATTTCTTTCATAACCTATCACTTTTCCGGGTGCAAGTGCAAGAAAATTCGCACCGCTGTGCCATTGTTCCCTCTCCTGGGTCCAGATATCTGTCCGGCCGCCGCAATAGACCGGTTTAAGATCCATGCCCAGACTTTTAAGCACTTCCGGGATATTTCTCACTTCACTGATTGACTTGACCTTCCCGTTATCAATTATTATGTGAACGGTCTGGAATTTACTGGTCCTGTATATCACCGGTTCGTATACCATGCATAAATCCGTATCGAGCAGGGTAAATACCATGTCAAGATGGATAAAGGATTCAGGGCTTAACGGTAATTCCTGTACAATTATGTTCATTTTGCCCTGTTTCTCTGATTTTATCATATCAAGCACCCGGTCAATGCCATGTGAGGTTGTGCGGGTTCCTATCCCGGTTAAAATGATGTCATCCCGCGCTATCAGCACATCGCCTCCCTCTATTGTAGCTCTGGGCTCATCACTGTTTATCCTGAGTGTTTTTGTATCAAAAAATCCACTTGAATCAAATATGGTTTGCAGAATGATCGATTCTCTTTCCCTGACCTTATTGGCCATTTTGCTGATAAGCACATTACCGGGCATTGGGATTGCAGCGTCCCTGATAAAAAAGAAGTTGTGCAGGGGGAGCAGCGAATAGCGTTCCCTGCTGAGATATTTTGTCAGGGTATTCTTATGAGTTACGACTCCCTCAATAAAGAGACCGGCCAGTTCTTCATTTGATTTTTGGAGCAGATGATCACATAGATCATAATTGCCGGCGGTTGAGCATACTCTTTCCACAAGTTTTTCTTTTACTCCCTGGTCCTTAAGTGCGCCGGAAAGAAGATCTTTGACCTTATAAACCTGTGAGAATCTACCGAGAATCCCCTCCAGCTCAGAATATTCCTTTCGTGCAACCGACAAATTCAAAATATCGCTGTAGAGCGCCCGTTCTGCGTTGCCAGGGGTCATATTTTCCACCTCCGGACCGGGATCATGGATCATTACGGCTTCAAGCACCCCGATTTCGGAGCGTATATCTACGTTGACATTATCATGCATGAGGGTAAAGTATCGTTAGTCTATTTTATTTCGGTGCAAAAAATGAACAAGGTGAACCATGATTTCGTATATAATTATATGTATGAAGGCTTAACTGGCAAATATGCAAATTTAATTTATTACATCTTGAAAAACCATCCCTTAGTATGGAAGTAATGGAAAGCACTTGCTTAAACAGAAATCCACGAGATAAATTTTGGTTCAGTCATTATATTTTCCGAATAAGCTTTTTGCTGCAATAAAGAAAAAGAGTTTGCTGTTTATTAATAATTTTGTTGCTAAGGTATCGTTAATATCATTATGTACAGATTCATTATTTCAATCCTGGTTACTGTTTTGCTGTCGCCTGTAACACGCGGCCAGGAACTTCCCCGTGATACTATTTCATTCGAAAACCTGCAGATTTTCAATCAGATGGTGAAAGACGGAGATACAATCCTTCATTCAACAATCAATGAGGTGGTGGTATACCCGGTGCCCCAGTTTACCAGCCGGCGGGATTTGAGAAGATATCACCGTCTCGTGCATAACCTCAAGGTCGTTCATCCTTACGCAGTTCTGGCAGCAGCAAAACTTGACGAAATGAACGAGGCATTCACACAGTTGACTAACGAAAGGGAACGAAACCAGTTTATAAAACAAGTGGAAAAAGAGCTCATGGAAGAATTCTCCGATGAACTCAAATCACTGACCATTACCCAGGGAAGGCTACTTATCAAATTGATTGACAGGGAAACCGGGAACACCTCGTATGAGCTCGTCAGGGAACTCCGGGGATCATTTTCCGCATTTTTCTGGCAAACGGTTGCCAGGCTGTTCGGTTCCAATCTTAAAACCACCTTCGATGCCGAGGGCGAAGACAAATTGATCGACCAGATCGTCGTCCTGATAGAGAACGGGCAGATCTGACACGGGCCGTTTAATTCTGCATGCTGCCCGGAATAATTCCTTAAAAAAACCTGTAGATTTCTTTTACAAGAGCGTCCGCACCGGCGGCAATATCCATAATGGTAGCATCGAGCATGTAGCAGGGCGAGGTTACGAGTTTGTGCTTTGTGTCGGTAATGACTTCCCCGTGAGTGGTTTCTTTATGCGTGGCGCCCATTGCTTCAAGTGCACTGGCAGTCTCCGGATCTTTTCCTATAGTTAATTCCGGTTCATCAAGAATCCTTGCAATAAGGGCAGGAGCAATACACACGGCTCCAATGGGCTTCTCCTGATCAACCATGTCCCTTACAGCTTTTTCAACCTGGCCGTCAACGCTGCAGTCTGCTCCGTCGAATGCAAAGCTTGACAGATTTTTGGCTGCTCCGAAGCCTCCGGGAAAAATAAGGGAATCGAATTCTCCGGCCCTGAATTCGGATAGGTCTTTGATTTTGCCTCTTGCAATCCGTGCAGATTCAACCAGTACATTACGCGTTTCATTCATTTCCTCCCCGGTTATATGATTCACTACATGATGCTGGGAAATGTCAGGGGCGAAAATCTCGTATTCACCGCCATTCTTAAGGATGGCGTAAAGGATCATTATGGATTCATGTATCTCGCTGCCGTCAAAAACGCCACAGCCTGAAAGAACAACCGCAAATCTTTTTTTTGTTTCCATATATTAGATTTTTTGAGTCCGGAACCATGAACGAACGGAGCTTCAATACCGCAGGCCGGCTGTCTGAGCTGCCGTCTGCAATGGCATCTGGCAATTAATTATACGCCGTTCCGCCGGAAGATTACAACCAATGTAAGAATCAGTATTTGAAAATCAACAAAAACAGACATGTTTTCCAGATAGATGATATCATACCTGAGTCTCTGGACCATCTGCTCCACATTTTCTGCATAACCGTATTTAACCTGCCCCCAGGAAGTTATGCCAGGCTTTATTTTGAGGAGGTGCCTGTAATGCGGAGCCTGTTTCATTATCTGGTCGATATAATACCGGCGCTCGGGACGCGGGCCGACCAGCGACATATCCCCCTTAAGAACATTAATGAAATTGGGAATTTCATCCAGTTTGGTCCTCCTGAGAAAGCGACCGGGTCTGGTTATCCTGGGATCATTTTTGGAGGATAGTTCAGGGCCGTTTTGTTCGGCATTTTTAACCATTGTCCGGAATTTATATATCCTGAATGGTTTGCCGTTTTTGCCGACACGCTCATGACTGTAGATGATGGGCCCTTCAGAGCTCATCCTTATCCATATGGCTATAAATGCAGAGACAGGCAGCAAAATGATAAGTGCGATTATGGAAAACACAATGTCCAGGGTATATTTCAGGTTCCTTTGCCAGGCCGGCATTATTCTCTGGGAAACCTCGATAAGGGGAGTCTCGATAATTGTGTTGATCCGGGCCCTTCCGGTGAGTATGTCATGCAGTGCCGGAATTGCCTTTATAACAAGCCCGGGATGGTCAAGCTTATTTATGATCTTCTCTATCTTGCCGTGCTCGGTTGATTCAATTGCAAGGACAACTTCATCCACCTTGTTTTCTGAAATCACTTCCGGCAAATTATCGAGTCCGCCAAGATGCTTCATATGAGTTGCAAGCGGAAAATGATTATTGCCGTTTATGTTTATAAAACCTATGAATTTGTTTCCTGTTGATCTGAACTGTTCATTGATTTCCTTGTAAATATCTACCGCCTTTTTATCGCTTCCGATGATGATAGTGTTGAATCCCGTCTTTCCCTTCTGGATAGCCGATATATTGTTTGATATCAGTATCAGCCTGGGGATGTAAAAAGTCATGAAATGGATCGAAAACAGGACCACGAAAGAATTTAAGAAACTGATTGAATTATCGGTCAGTATGCCCTGGGAAATAAGGAATATGAAAACTATCGGCATACCGGTAAGCGAAACCGAGAATGCCGAACCAAGCTCCTTTAGCCTTGAGCGCCTTAACACATCACGGTAGAAACCCCATAGAAAATAAAGAAAAACCCAGAAAACCGGCATTATTGCAAGTCCCGTATAGAACACCTGGCTTTTTGATGAAGTGAGCAGGTTGAAAATCCCCCCTCCATAGCCAATTTCTGTAAAATACAGGTACAATAATACCCAGCTTAACATTGCAGAAAAAACATCTGTCGAGAGATATTTGATTATTTGCTGTTTATGGCGCATCCCGGATAAGTTGACAGGTCAAATAATAAGGTAATCATAATTACTGATTTCCAGGCTGAAGAAGTGAAGGAATTCATGCCGGTTCCGTTAAAAAGAACTTTCCCGTGATGCTGTGACAAAGCTCGATAAGCCTTGATATTTCAAAAAGATCTTTTCCGGAATGAGTGTTATGTATAATTGATTGGTAAAAATTATCCAGTTCCCGGTAAGCCGCTTTTCCCGCAATATCCTCTTCAAACTCCTGTGAGTATGATTTTATTGTATCAGGGTCTTTTGATTTATTAACATTTATAAGACGCTTTTCCAAATCCATTTCCACAAGGTTGTATTCCTGATATATGAAGATACGAAAATCTTTTCTCTCGGTGAAACCCGAAAACAGGATATTAGCGACCGAGCCGTTGTCAAATTCAATTCTTGCGTTTAAGGGTCCTGTTGATGAAATGCCCGGAGAATGACTGAAACAACGTATTTTCTGAATATTCACGGGACAAAGGTACAACATGGCGTCAAGCATCTCTAAAAGGTGACAGCCTGGAGATTCACACAGCAAAGAGGTTTGGGCCTGATGTCGTGGTGCGTGCAATCTGATATCGAAAAACGAGGGATGTGTTACCATAGGCATTGCTGCCTTTAATGCAGGATTTGTACGGGAGGGATGAAGGATTTTGATAACGGATTGCGCCTCACTGTGCAATGCAGTTATCCGTCTGACAAGGCTCAGCGATAATCCGGTTGCCTCCAAAAGCAATACATGCCTGGAATGTTTTAAAGCTTTTGTAATAATACCCGCATATCCGGGCCCGGCTCGTTGGATTATCAAAACATCGCTATTGCTCAATAAATCTTCCAGCGAGAGAAAAGGGATGTATTTTTTTGTCCAGCCTGGTATTGCGGATTTGTTCATGTCAGGGATGAAGAAACCGGTCGGTTCGAATCCGGGATGGCCTGAAATTGATCTATAAACTATATCTGGCACGCAACCAACAAAACCGGTTTTAAGCATAAACAAGAATTTAACACAAAATTAAATTAATTTTTTACAACAGCTTTGTGGTCCGCTTTTGTAAAATATGTTCTAAAGCACTTCGATGTGTCAGTACGACCGGGCTTTAATTGGTTTTATTCATAAATTAATGTATTTTGGACGTTATGGTTTAACTTTGCGTTTCAGGTAGTCTCACATGTGCCTGAATGATAACAAAATTTTGCTGATGAAGGATTCATTTAGGCACAAGGGCTTGAGAAACAAGCTTGTCGAAGAAATTCGCCTGAAAGGAATTGATGACGAAAGAGTTTTGCAGGCCATAATGAAGGTGCCGCGCCACCTGTTTATGGATACGGGTTTTGTGAAATTCGCCTATAAGGATCAGGCCTTCCCGATCGGCAGCGGCCAGACAATATCTCAGCCTTATACCGTGGCTTATCAGACCAGGCTTCTTGATGTGCACAGACACTGCAAGGTGCTTGAGATCGGTACCGGATCAGGTTATCAGACAGCAGTGCTTCTTGAGATGGGAGCCAAGGTTTACACCATAGAACGACAAAGGGAGCTTTACCTGAAGGTGCAATCTTTTCTCCCCTCCATAGGATATAATGCAAATTTCTTTTATGGCGATGGGTATGAGGGACTGGAAAGCTACGGACCGTTTGACCGCATCCTTGTAACCGCGGGGGCAACGGAAATGCCGGAAAAATTGTTGGCCCAGATTAAAACCGGAGGGATAATGGTTGTGCCGCTCGGAGGCAGTGATTCCCAGGTAATGACAAGAATTGTGAGGACCGGGGATGATAGTTTTGAAAAAACTGAACACGGACGATTTGTTTTTGTTCCTTTACTTAAGGGCAGATCGATGTGAATAAACGGAACCTGCCCGGCCCCTCCGGGATTTACTGATTACGGGCGAAAACAGAAAATATTTTTATACCGCACATATGGTTAAAATTCAAAAATTTATATTTAATCCATTCCAGGAGAATTCCTATGTACTTTTCGATGAAACCGGACAATGTATCTTTGTGGATATGGGAAGCTATGCGGTGGAAGAAAAAAAAGCGGTTTTGTATTTTATTGAAAACAATGGACTTTCTCCCGTAATGCTTGTAAATACCCACTGTCATGTAGATCACATTCTGGGAAATTCATTTTTCAAAAACAAACTCAGGATAAAAACAGCCGCCCATCAGGGAGATGATTTTATTCTCGAAGATGCTGTTGAACATGGGAAAATGTTTGGCCTGGAGGTCGAATCGCCTCCCCCGATCGATATTTATCTTGAGGAAGGCCAAAGAATCTCCTTTGGCAATTCCAGGCTTGAAGTTCTTCATGTGCCCGGCCATTCACCCGGAAGCATTGCCTTATATTGTCAAGATGACAATTTCGTTATTTCAGGCGATGTTTTGTTCAATGGAAGCATCGGAAGAACAGACCTGCCCGGAGGGGATTATACTACCCTGATAAATTCGATCGGTAAAAAATTATTGAATCTTCCAGGGGAAACCATCATTTATTGCGGTCATGGTCCGGAGACCACAATAGGAGAGGAACGGGAAAATAATCCTTTTTTAAGTTCATCAGGCATCTATGACCAATGAAAAAAGTGATTGATTGTGTAACTTAAATTATACAATCATATGGGTTTTGTATATTTAATATACACCTGTGCAAGCTGTTTTTTACTGCGATTTATTTTATTTTTTTGTTAACCGGCTTCAAAAACAAATAATCTGATTCTGATATGGCTCTTGACAGTTTCCTAAACCGACACAACGGTCCCCGCCCCCAGGACATTGATATTATGTTAAAAAAGATCGGGGTCGGCTCACTCGACGAACTCATTGACAAAACAGTCCCCCCTTCTATCAGGCTGAATAATCCCCTTGACATGCCGGATGGGATGAGCGAATATGAATATTTGCAGAGAATATGGGAAATTGTGTCAAAGAACCAGGTATTTAAAACATATATAGGCCTCGGATATTATGGCACGATCTTTCCCTCGGCAATCCAGCGGAATATCCTTGAAAATCCAGGCTGGTATACCTCTTATACGCCCTATCAGGCCGAGATTTCCCAGGGCCGGCTGGAGGCCCTGCTGAATTTTCAGACAGTAGTGATGGACCTTACCGCTATGGAAATCGCCAACGCATCACTGCTTGACGAGTCAACTGCCGCTGCCGAGGCAATGATAATGATGTATAATGCACGCCCGAGAGATAAAGTGAAATCCGGGGCGGTAAAATTTTTCGCTGACAACAATATATTCCCCCAAACCCTTGCTGTCCTCAGAACACGTGCAAATTCGCTGGGGATTGATCTGGTTGAAGGAAATTACGGCGATGTAAAGCTTGATGATAGTTTTTATGGCATATTGCTGCAGTATCCCGGAGGTGACGGTGTAATACATGATTACCGGGATATTGTCTCCCGCGCAGGAAACAATGGGATCTATTCAGGAGTTATTGCCGATATTCTGAGCCTGGTCTTGCTGACGCCTCCGGGGGAATGGGGAGCCGATGTCGTGGTAGGTTCCACCCAGAGGTTCGGGATTCCCCTGGGTTACGGGGGGCCATACGCCGGATATTTTGCCACCAGGGAAAAATTCAAGCGTCATATTCCCGGAAGGATTATTGGTGTTACTGTCGACGCGCAGGGAAAATATGCACTCCGTATGGCGCTACAGACAAGGGAACAGCACATCAGACGTGAAAAGGCCACATCCAACATATGTACGGCACAGGCCCTTCTTGCTACCATGGCCGGAATGTATGCGGTTTACCATGGTGCCGGAGGCTTAAAGAGAATAGCAGATCATGTTCACCGGAGTGCCGTGACATTGACCCGGCATCTTGAGAAACTCGGATACAGTCAGGAAAATAAGAACTATTTTGACACGATTAAAATCACCTTACCCGGAGAGATCAGTGCCGGCGATATCAGGAAACTCGCTCTTGAGAACCGGATAAATTTCCTTTATGCCGGTGACGGTTCAATAGGTATCAGCCTTGATGAAACAACCCTGCTGAAAGATATCAGCCTCATACTAGAAATTTTTGCCGCTGCAGCTGGGAAAAAGCCCCCGGTACTCGACGGACTTGACGATGAGGTGAAAATTGACCGTGCGTTCCTGCGTGAAAGCGATTTCCTGACAATGGAAGTTTTCAAGGCATACCATTCAGAAACCGAATTGATGAGGTATATTAAAAAACTTGAAAGAAAGGATTTCAGCCTGACCCATTCAATGATATCTCTCGGATCCTGCACCATGAAGCTCAATGCCGCAACCGAGCTGCTTCCGCTGAGCTGGCCTGAAATAGGCAATCTTCATCCTTTTGTTCCGGTGGATCAGGCAAAAGGCTACCACGAGCTCATGGATGAGCTGGCGTCTGATCTGTGCATAATAACCGGTTTCGATGCAATATCTTTTCAGCCCAATTCGGGTGCCGCCGGTGAATATGCCGGCTTGTCGGTAATCCAGCAATACCATCAAAGCAGGAACGAAAACCAGAGGAACGTTTGCCTGATCCCCTCCTCTGCACATGGCACAAATCCTGCCAGCGCGGTAATGGCAGGTATGGAGGTCGTCATTGTTGATTGCGACCGTCACGGAAACGTCGACTTGAAAGACCTCAGGCAAAAGGCCCAAAATCATAGTAAAAACCTTGCCGCCTTTATGGTTACATATCCCTCCACTCATGGGGTCTACGAACCGGGGATAAAGGAAATGGTCTCTGTGATCCATGAGAACGGAGGACAGGTTTATATGGACGGTGCAAATATGAATGCCCAGGTGGGACTGACAAATCCGGCATGTATAGGGGCCGATGTCTGCCACCTTAACCTTCACAAGACGTTTGCTATCCCTCATGGAGGCGGGGGGCCCGGAATGGGCCCGATAGGCGTTGCATCACACCTTGTTGAATTTCTTCCCGGACATCCCGTCATGCCGACCGGGGGCAAAAAAGGAGTAGAGGCCATTTCTACCGCGCCCTGGGGAAGTGCCAGCATCCTTGCAATTTCGCACGCCTATATCAAATTACTGGGAGGCCCCGGCCTGACTGAAGTAACCAGGACGGCCATACTTAATGCGAATTATCTTGCCGCAACCCTTGGAAATCATTACGAAATCCTATACAGGGGCATCGAAGGGTTTGTTGCACATGAAATGATTATCGACTGCCGCAAGTTCAAGAATGACCGGGATATTGATATAACCGAGCGGGATATTGCCAAAAGGCTCATGGACTATGGCTTTCATGCTCCGACCCTTTCCTTCCCGGTGGCAGGGACCCTTATGGTGGAACCCACCGAGAGCGAATCCCTGCATGAACTGAACCGCTTTACGGAAGCAATGATAAGCATACATGAGGAAATGATGGAGATTAAAAACGGCAAGGCAGATAAAACAGAAAATGTGCTCAAAAATGCTCCCCATACATCCGAAGTCACCGTCTCCGATTCCTGGAGCAGGCCATACGGCAGGGAAAAAGCAGCCTATCCCCTGAAATGGATCAAGGACAACAAATTCTGGCCTGCAGCAAGCCGCGTTGACGATGCATACGGCGACCGGAACCTGACTTGCTCCTGTGCGCCGATCGATGCATACAGGAATGAACTGTTCGAGTTTGATAAGATCGGGTAACGTTCATTGGGATTCTTTGGCATGACTGTTGCGGTAGAGATATTGAAAATCCTGCATTCCGAAGAAATTTAATAACAGAGACAGGTATTGCAGGGCATTAGTAGACATAAAAAACTTTATCTCATGGATTCTAACGATAAGTCATTCAGGGAAAATTTTGAAACGTTGCTGGCACTTTTCAAAAGACTGGCCGATAAAATGTCGGAGGGAGAAATACAAGGAATGAATCCGGAATTTGCAAGCCAGTTCAAGACCATGCTAAACCAGTATGAAATGATGAAGCATATGATGCCTCACAATATTCCGGAACAATTCCGTGAACCTTTCCGTCAGATGATGGAGAATATGATACACCAGCTAAAGGTAGAAGTAGGCGAAGATCTGATAGTTGAACAGGTCGTAAACGAAAGGGAGAAAACCATCGAGGAGATTGAAGAAATGCTTCGGAGGCCGGCGCTTGAACCGGCTGAAATGGACAAGCTCCTGGACCGGCTGACGGAGCTGAAATCAAATAAGGGATGATCTGATCATCCCTTTTTGATTATTATCTTTTTGGTTACCCGGCTTTATTTGAGCCTGAATTCCTGCCCCGGAAAAGTTCCGACCGCCCTGCCGGGCGGTCATCCCCCTTACCCGGCTTTATTTGAGCCTGAATTCCTGCCCCGGAAAAGATCCGACATTTTTATTCCTTCTGTCTTGTCCTGGGAGGAAGGTGGGATAACCCTTATACAGGATACAGAATTTCCTTTTGAGGAAAAATCCGAAATTATCCTGGAGCTTGATAGACCTTCCAGGTTTGCTTTGAATATCCGGATACCCGACTGGCTGAATCCGGCTGAATTATCATTCAGCGTTAACGGCGAAGCAAAAACTTTTGAAAAATCGCACTCCGGCTTTGCGAGTATAACCGGCGATGGAATACCGGAGATA
>SKQJ01000297.1 GCA_007119075.1 Bacteroidales bacterium
TGCTGGGGCTTGCAGGGGCCGCCGGACTGATACTCAGTGCCGGCAATGTTTCAGTGGAAACTTCCGATAACCGCTATGGCATCCTTGCTGTGATTGCAACAGTTTGTTACGGCATTAATGTCAATGAAATAAAGTTCCGGCTCCGTGAGCTGGACGGGGTGGCAATAGCTTCGCTGGGCTTCCTGTTTCCGGGTCCCCTTGCCGGGATATTCCTGCTGACAAGTGATTATTCACTGGCGGCATCATCGGGAGAAATGTTCTCAAGCCTTCTTGCAGTCGGCGCACTTGCTTTTTTCTCGAGCTTTCTTGCGATAATTGCTATGAATATCCTGATCAAGTTCACCACGACCCTGTTTGCTGCTTCGGTAACCTATATCATTCCCATATTTGCAGTGTTCTGGGGGATATCTGACGGGGAAAGCTTTCTGGCGATCCAGGTATTATGGGCCCTTGTGATTCTCTGCGGAGTTTACCTTGTCAACCGGAAAAAAGAACAGCCGGTCAATTAACCTCTATACAAATGCATAACAGGACAAGATGGGCAATGACAGTCACAGGAGCGGCAATGGCTTCGCTGCCCTGGTGGAGCCCTGCATGGCCTTTTTTGCTGGTCTGTTTTATCCCGCTGCTCCTGGTAGAACAGGATCTGCGAAATGAAGGAGGCGGAACGCTTTCTGTCCTCCCCTTTGCCTTTGGTTTTTTCTTATTATGGAACCTGCTTGTTACCTGGTGGATGGCCCGCATCCATTTTGCCGGCGGCATGACGGTGATAATTCTGAACGCTATGGTAATGAGCGCGGTATTTCTGCTTTTTTCGGCGGTAAGAAGGACAACCGGAGGGGGAGCGGCCGTATTCGTGATACTGTGGACCGCATTCGAATTTCTTCATCACCGGGGCGATCTTTCATGGCCCTGGCTAAGCCTGGGCAATGGACTGGCCGGCAGTCCCAGCATAATCCAATGGTACGAATATACCGGGATGACAGGCGGATCCCTGTGGGTGCTGATGGTAAATGCAATGTTGTTTGCCGGCATTGCCGGATACCATCGTTTCGCCCTCCGGAAAAAGGCCATTTTGGTCAGTGCGCTGGTCTCCGCCACAACAATAATTTTGCCTCTGGCCGTGTCCCTGATCATGTATAAAAATTATAATGGCAGTGAAGGAATACCTGAAAGGAAAAGCTTCCTTGTGCTTCAGCCGGTGATTGATCCGTACGCCGGTAATTCGGGAGGAATATCAAATATGCAGAGGCTTGATCAGCTTCTTGGCATGGCGGCGGAGGCAACGGGACCTGACATAGATATTATAGTCACTCCCGAAACCTCGGTAGACAGCGTCTGGCTTGATGATCCAGGCGACGGAATAATTCTGGGGATCAGCGAATTCATGAATTTATACAATCCTGCAATCGTTATTGCCGGAGCAACTACATTTCATCATGTTCCACCGGCCGGAAAGTCGGTTACTACCCGACAGGACAATCTTGGAAGGCACTATGAGGTCCAAAATTCCGCACTATATTTCCTGTCGGGCAAATTTCAGGAAGCATATCATAAATATTATCTTGCCAACGGGGTGGAACAGGTCCCCTTCGGGAGACTGTCAGGGGTTTTGGAACGGCTGACGGTTGACCTGGGCGGGGTGTCGGGCAGCCTTAAACCGGGGGAGGGGGCTTCCGTGTTCAGTCCGTTATCTGACAAGCATGGCAAGTACCCTGTTCTGGGAACCCTTATCTGTTTTGAATCGTCCTATGGGGAATATGCGGGACAAATGGTCGGAAAGGGTGCCGAAATACTGCTGGTGATCAGCAATGACGGATGGTTTAAAAATACGGGCGCATACCGGCAGCACCTGAGGATGTCGGTCATCAGGGCCGTGGAAACCAGGCGTGACATCGTAAGGTCGGCAAATGCAGGAGTTTCATGTCATATTTCAGGCCGGGGCGACATAACCGCCCGGCTTGACTGGTGGCAGGAAGGCGCTCTAATTGTTCGCCCTGCGGCTAATGACAAAATAACTTTCTTTGTCCGTTCAGGCGATTACACCGGTCGCGCCGCACTGTTCTTTTCTTTTCTTGTTGTCCTGAACTTTATAGTTCGCAGATTCTCAGGTTTTGTGCGGTGAGCGCCGGACTTCCCGAAGCATTACCTGCCGTGGAAATTTTCAAGCGCCGTGTCCAGGAAGTCAACAAAGGCATCAATATTGAGATTGTATCCACGCGGGTTGTTCAGCAGTGTTTCTTCTGCGTCAACCAGTGCATAGAAGGGTTGGGTGTTGGTGTTGAAAGTCGACATCTGGTAATCCAGGTTCCTGCTTCCAATGGTATTCTTGACTCTTCCGTCAAATCCGGAAACTATCCATTCCTTTTCGGGAAGCCTCGTGCGGTCGTCTACATAAAGGGCCACTATTATAAAATCATCCCTGAGCCTTTGAAGGACTCTGGGATCCGACCATACCCTGGCCTCCATCTCCTTGCAGTTGGCGCATGCATGACCGACGAAATCGAGGAATACAGGTTTGTTTTGTTCTCTCGCGCATTCAAGCCCCTGTTCAAGGTCAAAATATCCCTGCAATCCATGAGGCAAATGGAGGAAATCAGCGTATCTGGGCTCTTCACACAGCTCCGCCCGGGATCCGCCTGACAGGCCCGCATCGCGTATCGCTGCCCTTATGTCGAGTGAAAGGGTATGCTGGGGGGGCAAAATCCATGCAATGGATTTGAGCGGGGCGCCAAACATACCGGGAATCATCCACAATACAAATGAAAACGAGGTAATAGCCAGGGCCAGCCTCGGGACGCTGATATACGGGAGGTCGGAGTCATGGGCGAATTTTATTTTTCCAAGCAGGTAGAATCCGAGCATTGTGAACAGAATTATCCATACTGCCAGGAAAACATCCCTCGGAAGTATTCCGAGATGGTAGGTCTGGTCAATTACCGAAAGGAATTTCAGGCTAAAGGCCAGGACAATGAAGCCAAGCACCACCTTCACCGAATTCAGCCAGCCGCCCGATTTTGGCAGTTTGTCAAGCCAGGACGGGAAGATCGCCAGGAGCGTGAAAGGCAGGGCAAAGGCAAGCGAAAATCCGAACATTCCGATTACCGGCTGCGAACCGGTGCCTGTGGCGGCTTCGACCAGGAGCGCACCGACTATGGGTCCGACGCAGGACAGGGAAACTATTACCAGGGTCAGGGCCATGAAAAAAGATCCTAAAAATCCCCCGCTTTCGGCTTTGCTGTCCGATTTTGAGGCGAGGCTGCCGGGCAGCGTTATTTCGAACATTCCGAAAAATGATGCGGCAAATACCAGGAAGAGCAAAAAGAAAATCAGGTTTGGGATCCAGTGGGAGGTAAGCTGGTTGGCAATGCCGGCGCCAACCGAAGTAAGCGATACCAGCAGCCCCAGTCCCGAATAAATTGCTATGATGGAAATGCCGAATACAAGGGCATTGATAACCGCATTCAGTCTGCCGGACTGCTTTTGCATGAAAAAAGAGACTGTCATCGGTATCATCGGGAATACACATGGTGTCAATAGTCCGGCCAGGCCCCCGGCAAATGCTATGAAGAAAAAGATCCAGAGAGACCGTCTTTCTGCTTCATCATCAACAGCGAATCCTGCCGTTTCATCCAGGCCCGTGGCTGGAATTCCGGTTCCCTGTGCATCAGGTTCAGAGATGTCTTCTGTTTGATCTTCCTTCCGGGGAATGTCTTCAACAGCTTCAGAAGAGGCATCCCCGGGGACAGTTTCTGAAAAATCCCCCCGGGCAGCTATATGCAATTCGAATTCCCTTTCCTGTGGCGGGAGGCATCTTTCATCGTCACAGCTCATGAATTCGACAAAGCCGCTGAGATTGAGCTGCCGGTCTGACAATATCCTGATTCTCTGCCGGAAAACCGCTTCATTGCTGAAAAGGGGCAATTCCATATCAAAGAACGGGTCATGCTTTATCTCCGGAACGGTAACCTCCTGTGTGCGGCCGAGCAATTCGAAATCTGCGGAGGCATCAAACTGCACTGAAGTAGGGATGGGCCCTCCTTCAGGAATGCCGAGTCCGTAAAGATACCAGTTGGTTTCGATCGAGGCTTTGATAAGAATATGCAGCTCGTCATCATCCAGCCACTCCTTCTCAAATTCCCACTTCACCGGTTCCAGTATCTGGGAAAACCCGGAGACGGAACTTGCAAGCAGGCCTGCAAGAGTCAATATTTGCAATGATTTTCTGAGCATCTTCTGTTTTATGGATTTGTCGCGACCGGCGGCAAATTGCCGGCAGTTTCCGGCAACCCGGATCCGTATCAAATGCAAAGCTATAAAAAGCAGGAATTAACAGCTGTGAAAATTATGT
The DNA here is from genome assembly GCA_007119075.1 of Bacteroidales bacterium. Classification (GTDB taxonomy): domain Bacteria; phylum Bacteroidota; class Bacteroidia; order Bacteroidales; family PUMT01; genus PXAP01. The sequence goes on from SKQJ01000297.1 coordinate 4,352, forward strand.
TAAATATATATAATACAGGTGTGTCAGAGTTTCACAGGATTAGCCCGGTTTCTTCATCCCTGGGATCGAAAAAATTATACTCTGTATAATGATATGACATCATAGGGATAATCTTTAACGCACATTTGTATTTGAATTTCCATTTAAGCCTGGTTGAAAAAAGGCCTTTTTCAAGGTACGCCGCTATGAAAGGATGGGCCTTCAGGATAAGCCTTTTCAGCTTATGTTCTTCCACCAGCGTTTGCAGCCGGTCTTCAATCTCGTCTGTCAGCAGCAGGCTGGGACTGATCTCTCCTGTGCCATGGCAGGCGGGGCATTTTTCCACGGTCTGGATATTCATCTCCGGCCTGACCCTTTGCCTGGTCAGTTGCATTAGGCCAAATTTGCTGAGGGGCAGAATGTTATGCTTTGTGCGATCTTCCGACATGAACTCCTTCATTTTATCAAACAGCATCTGTTTGTTTTCCTGTGAATGCATGTCTATGAAGTCCACGACTATGATTCCCCCCATATCCCTGAGCCTGAGCTGCCTTGCTACTTCCTGGGCGGCTATGAGATTAACGGCAAGTGCATTGGCTTCCTGGTTGTCACCCGATTTGGACCTGTTTCCGCTGTTGACGTCAACCACATGAAGCGCTTCGGTGTGTTCGATTATCAGATAGGCGCCGTTGCGACATGATACGGTTTTTCCAAACAGTGCCTTTATCTGTTTTTCAATGCCGAAATGGTCGAATATAGGGATTTTGCCGGAATACAGCTTTACTATTTTTTGTTTCTCGGGTGCGATCGTGCTTATATATTGCCTGATTTCCCTGGTTAGCAATTCATCATTTACATATATGCTGTTGAATGAGACATTCAGAAGGTCGCGCAGAATTGCCGAAGTGCGGTCAAGTTCCTGAAGCACAAGCTTCGGGGCTACAGCTCCCTTTAGTTTATCATAAATTGATTCCCACTTCCTGACAAGATTCTTGAGTTCCGAATCCAGTTCCGCGACCCGTTTCCCTTCAGCCACCGTCCTTACGATCAATCCGTAATTCCTGGGCTTTATGCTTTGCAAAAGGCTTTTGAGCCTTGTTCTTTCTTCGGCCGATTCAATTTTCTGGGAAACTGAAACCTTGTCCGCAAAGGGCATCAATACAAGATTCCTTCCGGCGATTGATATTTCGGAACTTAGCCGCGGCCCCTTTGTTGAGATCGGTTCCTTGGCAACCTGAACTAGAACATTCTGGCCGCTTGTGAGGACCTGCCCTATCTTGCCGTTCTTATCAATGTCACTTTCGGACTTGAATTTCTGGAGTACCGGGGGTTTAGCTTTTTTTGCCTGAATCTGGCCGATGAATTTATTCAAAGTCTGAAACTGGGGGCCCAGGTCAAGATAGTGAAGAAATGCGTCCTTTTCGTACCCTACGTCGACGAAGGCAGCATTGAGACCTGGCATGATCTTTTTGACTTTCCCCAGGTAAATATTGCCCACGGAAAACTGAACATTGCTTTTTTGCTTGTTCAGTTCAACCAGCTGTTTGTTATCCAGTAAGGCAATGGCTATTTCAGAGGCGGTTACATCTACAACTAATTCTTTACTCACGATTCCTTTATAATTAATAGGAACACACGGATGCATCATGGAGAGAGCCAGAACGTGCAACAGTTTTATATAAATATACTAAACCTAAAGAAATATCTTTAGGTTTAGTTTAAGGAACTGGCTGTTAAAAGTTTAAACGGTTATTTCTTCTTCTTGTGGCGATTCTTCCTCAAACGTTTCTTTCGTTTGTGGGTTGCCATCTTATGTCTCTTTCTCTTCTTTCCGCTTGGCATTTTTTATGTTTTTATTGACCGATATTATTTTTTGACGTATGTCTTAACCTTGTTTACAAAAGTCTTGGAAGGCTTGAACGCCGGAATATGATGTTCTGGTATAATGATGGTGGTATTCTTTGAGATATTTCTGGCTGTTTTTTTGGCTCTTTTCTTAACAATAAAGCTGCCAAACCCCCGGAGGTAAACATTTTTGTCTTTTGACAGGGAGTCTTTAACTGCTTCCATAAAAGCTTCAACTGTTTTTTGAACAGTTATTTTTTCAATTCCAGTATTCTTGGAAATTTCGTTAACAATATCTGCTTTTGTCATTTTTTTAAAATCTTTAGTTATCAATAGGTTAATACGAAAAAACTTTGTGTGGGACTGCAAATATAGTTTTTATTGTGAATAAAAAAAA
>SKQJ01000150.1 GCA_007119075.1 Bacteroidales bacterium
AGCTTCCCGAACAAGACTTCCCCCAGCTGTTTTGGGGAGGCGAGGTTGAAAGTGACTTCGGCCATCTCGTACACTTCTCTTTCAATCTTCTCAGACTCTTCCGAGAGCTGCAGCGAAATGACTTTAAGGGCGCCGGCATCTATGGCTACCCCTGCGGCTTCCATGCCGGCGAGCACCCTTATAAGGGGCATTTCAAGGTCTCCGGCAAGGGAACGCAGGCCAGCATCGTCGAGCTCAGTTTCGAGCTTCTCCTTCAGCTGCCAGGTTATGTCGGCATCTTCGCAGGCATATTCACTGATGACTTCGGTTTCGACCGAACGCATGCTCTTCTGGTCCCTGCCCTTTTTTCCGATAAGCTCCTCTATCGGCACGGGAGCATATCCAAGATAAATTTCTGCCAGATAATTCAGGTTATGCCTGAGCTCAGGCTGCAGGAGATAATGGGCGATCATCGTATCAAACAGGGGCCCCTTCACCTGTATGCCGTAACAGGAAAGGACCAGCATGTCGAATTTGATGTTCTGGCCGACTTTGCGGATAGCCGGATTCTCAAAGACATCCCTGAACTCACGGGCAATGGCAAGAGCCTCCTCCCTGCTTTCAGGCACAGGGACATACCAGGCCTCATGGGCCCTGAAACAGAATGCAATGCCAACAAGCCCCGCATCGTGGGGATTAAGACTGTCGGTCTCGGTGTCAAAACAAAATTCCCTGAGAGATGATAAAAGTCCGATCAGATTTCCACGGCTGTGCCGGTCGGCTGCAAGATGGTAGGCATGTTCGACCGTCTCAATGTTTTGCAGATGTGATTTATCGGCCACAAGGGCGCCAGCATCCGGCACTTCTCCGGCAGGCATGCCGGTTTCCGTGCTGCCGCGGCTTTTCGGGGCCGACGGAGGCATTTCGCCGGTGGTGTCAAAAAGCACTCCCTGGACCGGCGCCGACGTGTATGTCTTGGATGTGCCTCCTGATTCTGCAGGAAACCTGGAGGCAATAGTGCGGAATTCGAGCTCATCCAACAGGTCTTTCATCTCCCCGGCATCTGCTTCGCTGCGCAGGAGCGCTTTCTCATCAAAATCGACGGGGACATCAAGGCAAATGGTGACAAGCTCTTTTGACAGCTTTAGCAGCTCGGACGAATTAAGGATTTTCTCCCTGAGCTTGCCCTTGAATTCATCTATCCGGGACAGCACATTTTCGACCGAACCGTACCGGGAGATTATCTTTTTTGCAGTTACCTCCCCTACGCCGGCCACCCCGGGTATGTTGTCGGATGCATCCCCCATAAATGCAAGCACATCTATCACCTGCCGGGTTTCGGTGATTTCGAAATGGCTTTTTACTTTCTCCGGGCCCCATATTTCGGCAAGGTTTCCGGCCCTTCCGGGCTTGTAAAGTATTATTTTATCGGTTACCAGCTGGCAGAAATCCTTATCGGGGGTCATCATATAGGTCGTAAAAGACTCCTTTTCAGCTTTCACCGCCAGGGTGCCGATAACATCATCGGCTTCATACCCGGGCACCTCTATTACAGGTATATTGTAGGCCTTCAGCAATTTCTTTATCCAGGGAACGGAATGGATTATATCCTCAGGGGTCTTCTCCCGCTGGGCCTTGTAAGGCTCGTACATGTCATGGCGGAAGGTCGGTGTGTCGGGATCGAAAACAACGGCGATATGTGTCGGCCCTTCCGTTTTCAGAACGGCATCGAGAGTATTGACAAAACCGAATATTGCAGAGGTATTTAGTCCTTTTGAATTGTATCTCGGATTTTTTATGAATGCATAATAAGACCGGTAAATCAATGCATACGCATCCAAAAGGAAGAGTTTCTTGTCAGATGACATAAAATATTTTGTTTAGGGATTATCGGAAGCAAGCCATTCTGCGTAAGAGGTTGCTGTTTCATGGAGGCGCAGGGACACCAGCTCAATGCCCGGGGGAAGCTTGCTTTTGATCCGCCATGCAAAATCAATGACCATATTCTCACATGTGGGCTGATAATCTGTTACATGGACTTTGTTGAGCATATCTATATTTTTATACTGATCGGCAGGGACGTCACTGCTTATCATCACGGCATGATCCAGGTCATTGACAATTTCCTCCTTTACCAGCCTTTTGAGATCGCCGAAATCAATGACCATGCCGTGTTTGGGATTTTTTTTATCGTTTATCGGATGCCCTGCCACGGTTACAAACAGGCGGTAGGAATGCCCGTGCAGATTCCGGCAGGGACCGTCATAATTTGGCAGCGCGTGTGCCATTTCAAAATCAAATTGCCTTGTTACCCTTACCCTGGCCATGACATAATGTTTTAATGTAAAATTACATGAAAAACTTCTCTTTTCCCAGTCAGCGAACATTCGGCACTCCCGGTACCATGTGCCTGCCCGCCGCCCGGAGCTGACCGGAGGCCATCGGCCCCGGGTTTCCCCCGAAAGGGAAGGGATGACAGGAAAAATAAAATGAAGTTTCAGGGCACAGGATCGTGGCCGTGCCCTCCCCATGGATGGCAGCGGGCTATGCGTCTGACCGAAAGCCAGAGGCCCTTCAGGGGACCGTGCTTTTTGATTGCCTCGACCGAATACGCAGAACAGGTGGGGGTAAACCGGCATGAGGCCATAGTCAACGGGGATATGGCGTACTGGTAAAACCGTACCAGTCCGATCAGCAGATAGCTAAATATTTTCCTGATCAGCCCCCCCATTTTTCAGCAATTTTTGAAATAGTCCGGCAAGTTTTTCACTGATATAATTGAATTCATGTTCCTCTCCTGCAATATAAACGATGATCATTTCAATATTCCGCCCTTTTTTTGCGAGGCCGTCATACAGCTGCTCCTTGTTAAGCCTGTAGGCTTCCCTGACAAGCCTTTTGATCCGGTTCCGGTCGACAGCCTTTTTGTATTTTTTTTTTGGTACGCTGATGGCCGCTTTCGCGGGAAAGTCATTGCCCTCGCCGGCCTCAAGCCAGAGCACCCTGAAAGGATAATGAAAAATTATATTCCCTGCGGTGAAAAGCTTGCCGATTGACTTTCGGCTGCAGAGGCGCTCAGATTTTCTGTATCTCATTTCGATCGGGTTAGCATAAGAGCCTGGCATAATAATTTCCGGCGTATTGTTGCCAGGAGCGGAACCTGATTTGCACGCCAGCCTGATCAATAATCAATATGCACAAAAACTGTGCTGCAAGTTAATCCAAAATTGGAAAAAAGAGAAAATGCCGGAATAACTGCAGGGCAGATACCGGGAACAATGGCGGCTTGCCCGAAATCGGCGAACTTGAGCCTGCTGAAGATGCCTGGCAGGCATCTTATGGATCGGACCATCGCCGGTCCGGGGACTATTGCCGCAGGGGGAGATTGATTCTGCAGCCGGAGCCCTTGAAATTATTTTGCGTGCCCGTTCTTGTTATAGCTTTTAATGAAGTTTTCAAGAGCCATGGTCATTGAAGGAGCATTTACCGAAGGAGCTTCGATATCAAGCCGCAGACCGGCCTTTTTGACCGCTTTTGCGGTATGGGGCCCGAAACAGGCGATCTTGGTGTCTTTCTGCTCGAAATCGGGAAAATTTTCGAACAATGATTTTATGCCTGAGGGGCTGTAAAAAACAAGCACGTCATAATTGACATCGGACAGGTCAGACAAATCGCTGCTTACTGTCCTGTATAATATCGCCTTGGTATGTCTGATCTTGTTTTTGTCAAGGATGCGGGGGATCTCCGGCTTGTGGATGTCGGAAAGAGGAACCAGAAAGTATTCGTTGCTGTGCTTGTTGATTACCTGTTCAACCAGATCCTTGAAAACATTGACTCCATAGAATATCTTTCTCTTGCGATATACTATGTATTTCTGCAGGTATAACGCAACAGACTCGGAAATACAGAAATATTTCATACTGTCGGGTATCGACAATCTGAGCTCTTCGGCTATCCTGAAGTAGTGATCGATGGCTGTCCGGCTGGTGAAAATTACTGCCGTGTGCTCAAGTATGTCAATACGCTCCTGCCGGAATTCTTTTGCAGGAATTCCCTCAACTTTAATGAAAGGTCGAAAATCAATTTTAAGGTTATTGCGTTCTGCCAGCTCCAGGTATGGAGACTTGTCGTTTACCGGTTTTGGCTGCGAAACCAGTATCCTCTTAATTTTCAAGGCCATATTGTTTAAGTGAGAACTTTGATTAAAAAAACTTCCTTATAACCACGGACAAATCAGGGTGTTGCCGGATGCTTCTCGGAGAATAAGTTTTTTTCTGTACGGCTCATAATGTCAGGTTATGAACAACAACGAACAATAGTGATCCGATTATATAAGGAACGTATCAAATAATTTATACAGGATGCATAATGGCAAAATTTCGAATGCACAAAGGTACAAAATCAAATAAAAAACAGAAAAATGTTTCCTTGCCAATATTTCAAGGCCCCTGATAAGCTGCAGCAGGTAAATAACGACTCCGAGTCCCAGCCCCGCCCGTATAAGGATACCATGGATTCCCGGATCTGCATAAAGGAGTCCGACGATAAGGGGCATTAAAAGAATGCCCATAATCTTATTATACAATGAAATGTTATGGGCATATTCGGCAAAGAATTTATTGGCATCGAATAAAAAGCCGGCAACGCCCAGTGCGGCCGATTTTAAGGCAAATAACACGACCAGCAGCAAGGAGGCTGAAATAAAAAGGAGCGGCGGACTGACCGGGGGAAGGTTGAAATTGAAGTGCCACGATATAAAAAGCAGGAATAATCCGCTGTTCAGGGCAAAAACCAGATGGAGGATGATGAAGGCGCTGTTTGCCGGGACATTCTTGCTGTTGTAAAGCTTCAATGCCTCCTTGTAATTAAATGTGGAAAACAGCACGGGAGTGATGAACTGGACATAGGCCAGCTTGATCCAGGCAAGCAGCAACAACGACAGTATAAAAAGTCCGGTTATCCAGGAGTAGGAATAATGAATATTATCGACGTGATGCCCTTCGATATCTGCTTCAAGGTATGCTTTGTAATTTCCCGGCGCCGAAATTGAATGGTTCGGGACACCGGTCTCAAGAAATACCGCTGTGCCAGGGGCATGCTTATCGTGTGCCGGATCCCGCAGGGGCAAAATATGTTCCCTGAAAAATGTGATTCCGGTTCCGGCATCCAGATAATGCGATGCATCATATCTGAAAGCCTGCTCTGGGGCTGCAGCGACTTCCGGCTGCGGAGCAACGGGAGCCTGCTGCCTGGGCACCGGCGGCGACTCTGTCCGCTCTGCCTGTATTTCCCTGTTCCTGCTATCGATCCGGTCCCATATTGCTTCGGGTGCTGCACGGGGGCCGGCTATGGGCAAAACGATCTGTACGGTATCTGCCGAAGCTTGTCCGGGCTGCTCGTGCGGAGCTTCGCCTGCTTCACCATTTGGCGAACCGGCTGTATGATCCTGCAAAGTGTCGGACGCCGGTGTCGCACCAGGCAATTGAGATGGGCCTGACAGGGTGTCGGAAGATTTGGTTTTCAGGGAATTCCTGACACCGGTTATAGCCGGATCGTGTCTATCCAACATGAAATAGGATCAGTTAGGATTCGGGTGCAAAAGTAAAAAAACAATTCAACATTCCATAACATTTATAGACAGCTAATCCTATTGTTTTTTTGGTGCACCTTTCCCCTTGCATATGAAGCAAATATGCCACCAAAACAAAGTATGAAAAAGAGCACGAACACAACCCGTACGCTCAGAATGAAATATTCAATATTATGATCGCCAACCGGCTCCCTTCCGATAAAAAGCGAAAGTATAAGCATGACCATGCCCATTGAGAACATTTGTCCGAGCAACCGCATCGTACCCATAGTGCCCGAGGCAATTCCATAATATTTTGGAGTCACCGACCCCATTATGGCATTGCTGTTTGGCGAGGAAAAGAGTCCGAATCCGATCCCAAGCAATACCAGCGTTGCAATTATCAGGTAAATGTTCATCCAGCTTAAAAAAACCAGGGACAGCAGTCCTGATGTGGTCAAAGCCATTCCGACGGTTGCCAGAAGCCTGGGCTCAATCCGGTCTGACAGGCGGCCCGCAACAGGCGAAACAATTGCCATGATCACTGGCTGCGAAACCAGCACAAGCCCTGCATCCCGCGCTGATAAATCCTGTATATACTGGAGGTACAGGCTCATAATGAAGGCGATGGCGAAGGTGGCGCTGTAATTTATCAGCGCCGCAAGGTTTGACCAGGCAAAAACCGGGTTTCTGCGAAAAAGGCCAAGTTGCATTACCGGGAAGGAATGCCTTAGTTCAAACCGGATAAATAGAGCCAGTCCGCCGACGCCGGCCGCCAGGAAAGAAAATCCGGCTACCGAAGGCAAAACGGTGAATCCGTATATAAGAAAAAACAGCGATATTCCATAAATCAGCGAACCCATCAGATCAAAAGGCTCGCCCGAGGCTTCGGACCATTCGCCCCTCACCCGCCGGATGAGGAAATAGATCCCTGTGCTGCCAATCATGGCCGTAAAAACAAATATGGCCCTCCAGCCCGGAAATTCAGTCAGCAGTCCCCC
>SKQJ01000278.1 GCA_007119075.1 Bacteroidales bacterium
GTCTTCATGAGTCAGCCCGTTCCTTTCCATTAGCTCTACAGAGGCATCGGCCATTTTTGATACGGCCCATTTAAATACATACTGCCCTTCCTGGTAAATGAAATGTTCTCTTGCGTCAACCGTCTCATGTGACGCAGGCTTTACCGATCCGCCGGCCTTCTGGTGCAGATGCGGCAATCCGGCGCCGTCTGAAAGGAGCAGCGAGTCGATAATGCCGGTATCGCCTGTAGCTGGCTCCACAAGGACGGCAGCGGCGGCGTCGCCAAAGATCGGACACGTGGCCCTGTCCTGATAATCGACGATCGATGACATCTTCTCCGCCCCGATTACGATTGCCTTATTTGCTTTCCCTGTCTCGATAAACTGCTGGGCAGCTGCCAGGGCATATAAGAAACCGCTGCAGCCGGCATTGAGATCAAAGCTGAAGGCATTTTTGATACCCGCCTTATGGGAAATAATATTGGCTGTCGCCGGAAAAGGGTGATCGGGAGTGACCGTGGCACAGATAACCAGGTCGATTTCAGAAGGCGCTGTTCCTGTCTTTTCCAGAAGCTTTAAGACTGCCCTGGCACCAAGCCAGGATGGACCCTTTTCCTTATCCTTCAGTATCCGGCGCTCTTTTATTCCGATGCGGGTCATGATCCATTCATCGGAAGTATCGACCATCTTGCTTAATTCGTCATTATTGAGAATATAATCAGGCAATTCAGATGCAACTCCAGTGATCGTAGCCCTTTTTCTGATCATTACCTGAAAGCCTCCTTGAATTTATCCATCAGTTTTGCCTCAACGACATCCCTTGTGTGGATCAGCATATTTTTTATAGCTTTCGGGCCTGAGATGCCATGACCTATGATCACGGGCTCGTTAATGCCGAGGACCGGCGTGCCGCCGTAATTTTCGAAATTGAACTGTTCAAAGAAGTCGTCCTTTATCCCCCTTTTTCTGATCAGGGTATAAAGTGCTTCCGCCTCCTTAAGGATAATATTGCCAACGAAACCATCACAAACCATGACATCTGATTTAGTGTTTTCGAAGAGTTCATTTCCTTCAATATTGCCTGTGAAATTCAATCCGTTGGTCTCCTTCATCAGCTCATATGCCGCCTTTGTGACCAGGTTCCCTTTTTCTGCTTCAGTACCGACATTGATCAGGCTCACCCTGGGACTGGTTATGTGGAACACATGTCTGGCATAAAGTGAGCCAAGGACCCCGTACTGGTAAAGCACATCGGGCCGGCAGTCAGGATTGAGCCCTACATCAAGAAGGGTGGCCGAACGACCGGAAACATTGGGCACCTGCGCTGAAATTGCTGGCCGGATGACACCGGGTATTGATTTGACCATGAACATTGCCCCGATCATCATCGCCCCGGTATTCCCCGTGCTGGCAAATGCATCTATCTGTCGGGCTGCCAGCATTCCGAAGCCCCTGACAATGCTGGAATTTTTCTTTTTGGAAAATGCTTTTGCAGGATGTTCGCCTCCGCCGATCACTTCATCGGTATGGATTATTTCAAACAGGGACGGATCGGAATTTTCCAGGCGAATTATTTCAAGGATCTCCTCTTTGTTGCCAATGAGAATTATTTTGACATCTTCAGGCAAAATCGCCGCAGCCATTATAGCTCCCTTAACTGTTGCTTTGGGTCCATGATCGCCACCCATGGCGTCAATTGCAATCTTCATTTAATTAAGGTTTATTTAAAACCAGACAGAATTTTCCTGTAAACAGGTGATGTGCGGTCAGGTTGAAGCCTCTTTTTCAATTGCAAGTTTGCCACGATAATATCCGCATTCTCCGCAAACCCTGTGGTATTGGATTGTAGAGCCACAATTCTGACAGGACGCCATTGTCGGAGCTGTAGCCTTGTAATGAGTCCTTCTTTTGTCTCTCCTGGTTTTGGAGATTTTCCTTTTGGGATGTGCCATTTTACTGTATATTTAATTTATCATGTGAAAACTATCCTTATGGTCCTGAACTCTTCAGGCCTGATAAAACTTTATTTCCGGTCTGGTTTAATATTTTTCAAAGAGTCCCATCTGGGGTCCGAAAAAGGTTTATTTTCCTTTGTTTTATACTGATCCAGTTTTTCGAGCATTTCCCTGTTGCAACCGGGCTCTCCATCCCGGCCTGCCGGGTGGATTCGTTTCAGCGGCATGAAAAGGCGCACGCTCTCTATAAAATATCCGGCCAGATTCAGTTTGTGCTCATTCGGATCAAGAAATATAACATCAATGTCCTCACTGCCCGTCATCTCGTCAAACCTTACATGCAATGAGCTTTCAAATACAACCGGCATATCAAATATATCAAGGCACCTGTCACATGTCACTTTCAGTGAGCCTGAATATCGGAAATGAAAGGAAAGCAGATTTTCTTTCTTTTCCATTGCCGCTGTTATATCTATAGCTCCTCCTTCCAGCTCTGCATCGTCAAAATGTTCAAAAAAAGGGTTGTCGAGGTTAAAGCCAAATACATGATTGCCGGCCTTCAACCCTTTGAACATTATATCGAACCGCTCCATAATTGTTGCCATAGCAAAAAATGTCGTGCAAAAGTATAAATTAATATTAGAATAAAAAAGAAAAATACCGCTTCCTGTCAATGTGCCGGTTACCGATATTATTGTTTAATAAGCAGTTCCGCAAACATATATGCCCAATGCCCGGGATACTGCCTTTCCTTGTGCATTTTATGCCGGTACTGATCAGTGGCATGCAAAACGGATTGGGCTAAAATTTATGCTTTCGCTTGAACCGTTATCTAAATGTTTTTGTACTTTTATCGATGATAACGGGAAGCAATTTTCAACCTGCAAAAAAACATGATCATGATTAAAACCACTGAACTTACCAAAGTATTCAGGACCGATGAGGTTGAAACCACTGCTCTGAATAAGGTCAGCCTTGAAATAACCAATGGCGAATTCGTAGCGATCATGGGCCCTTCAGGGTGCGGCAAATCCACGCTTCTGAATATTGTCGGTCTCCTGGATAACCCGACATCAGGCGAACTCTGGTTCAATGACACTGAGGTTTCGGGATATTCGGAAAGGAAAAGGACAAAGCTTCGTAAATCCAATATCGGGTTTATTTTCCAGAGTTTTAACCTGATCGACGAGCTCACGGTATTTGAAAATATCGAATTGCCGCTGCTATATCTGAATGTTTCTTCCTCCGAAAGGAAGAAAAAAGTTGAAGAAGTGATGGAAAGAATGCAAATGGCCCACCGGAGAAAACATTTTCCGCAGCAGCTGTCAGGGGGCCAGCAACAACGCGTGGCTATATGCCGTGCTGTGGTTTCCAGCCCGAAACTTATACTTGCTGATGAGCCTACCGGAAACCTTGACTCTGCCAATGGCGAAGAAGTAATGAATCTTCTAAGCCAGCTGAACGGAGAAGGCACAACAATAGTAATGGTAACCCATTCACCCACAGATGCTGAAAAGGCAAGCAGGATCGTGCACCTTTTCGATGGTCACATTGTAACGGAAAATATCAGGAAAATGCTATAATCAGCCGCTGTGCCGGTTACAATTATTAATAATCATCATCTTCATCATCATCTTCAAGATCTTCAAGATCTTCAATGTCTTCATACAGCTCTTCGAAATCCCTGTCCCTGAGATCAAATTCATCCTCATCAAATTCCTCGATTTCATCAAGAAATTGTGTTCTTTTGGATTTTTGCTTTTTTACAGGGGTGAGCTTACGTTTCCTGTTCCCTTTGAAAGATTCATCTTCCCGGAAATCGCCAGACGACTTTTTCGATTTCATCTCTTTATAAAAAGAAGGGGTTTAAATTAGAATGAAAAAAATTAAATTACGGGTTATCCTGATTAACTATAGGGTTTTGAAAACCTGATTCAAAAATGGCTGGTCTTGCTTATCTTTACGAAAACTAAATACTTCAGGTTAATATTGTTTTGCTGATTTTCATTTTGCAAAATAACTTTTACCAATACAATTTTAACTAATTTTTTTCAATTAAAATCATTATTTGTTTATTTTTAAATTAATTTGAAACAAATTATATAATGCTGCAAGTCACTCGCTTTTCAACCTCAGGTTTGCCGCAGGGGATGCTTTTATTTTGATTTTGCGCTATATTTTTGTCGCTCACCATTATTAATTTATCTGGAATGTCTGTTATTGCAGCCCCTTATCTTGCGCTTTTCCTCATTATAACCATCGGGTTCATGATCGGAAGGATTAAAATCAACGGAATATCACTAGATATTTCCGCGGTGATTTTCGTCGCCCTTTTATTTGGTCATTTCGGAGTAATAATACCCCGGGATTTTCAGGATGTCGGACTCGTCCTTTTTGTTTTCACCATAGGCTTGCAGGCGGGTCCCGGTTTTGTTCAATCCTTCCGGTCAACCGCTGTTCCCCTGGTCTCAATCGCACTGATTATGGTTACGGTCGCTGCCGGGACAACCGTTTTTACAGCATGGCTGTTTGACATTGATTTTGAACTTGCCATAGGATTGTTTACAGGGGCATTGACGAGCACCCCCGGGCTTGCTGCCGCAACTGATATAACCGGCTCGCCGATAACCTCTATCGGCTACGGGCTCGCATACCCATTCGGAGTGATAGGAGTGATAGTGTTTGTGAAGCTGCTGCCCAGGCTTATGAATGTAAGAGTTGCCGAGGCGGAAGATGATATCAAAAATCAGCTGCTGAAGATACACCCAGAGGTCCAAACCAGCCATTTTGTTGTCGAAAATGAGAATATAACCGGAGAAACAATAGGTGACCTGAAAATCCGGAGCATGACCGGGGCAAGCATTTCAAGGGTCATGTCAGGAGGCAAGGCATCGACACCCTCTCCCGGAACAGTTTTGCAGAAGGGCGATCTGATAAGGGCGGTCGGCACCAGGGAAGCTCTCCGGAAGATCAGGTTGCTGGTGGGAAGCCCTACCGACCGGCAAATACCCCTTGGTGAAGATTATGAAGTCCATTCCATTCTTGTGACCAACCGGAAGGTGGTGAACAAATCGATAGGCGAGCTGAATCTTTTTTCCAGGTTTAATGCCACTATTACCCGGATCAGGAGAAGCGGCATCGATATCGTGCCCAGCGATGCTTCCCATATCCGGTTTGGCGACAAGCTGCTTATAGCTACCAACCGGGAATGCATGAAAGCTGTGTCGGAATTGCTTGGCAACCAGGAAAAAAAGCTTTCCGATACCGATATGCTGCCGATCGCTGCAGGGATAGTTCTCGGAGTGCTTTTTTCAAGAATTGAAATAGGCTATTCGGAGAATATGATCTTCAGTCCCGGACTGGCCGGAGGCGTGCTGATAGTGGCCCTGATCCTGGGGAATCTTGGAAAGACCGGTCCGGTGATATGGTCGATGTCGGCTTCTGCCAATCAGCTGCTCAGGCAGATCGGGCTATTGTTCTTTCTGGCGGCCGTCGGCACGAGTGCCGGCGCTCACATAGCTGAGACTTTCATGAATTACGGCAGCCACCTGATTGCGGCAGGCATTTTGATCACCATTATGCCATTGATAGTGTCTGCCCTGGCAGCCCGGTACCTGCTCAAGATCAATCTGCTTTCGCTCTTCGGCGCCATCACCGGAAGCATGACCAGCACCCCGGGGCTGGCTGCAATTGATCCGATGACCGATAGCAATGCCCCGCAAATAGCCTATGCGACCGTCTATCCTGTGGCTATGGTTTTGCTGATAATTTTCGTGCAGATACTTTCCGGTTTATGAATCATGCCGGCTTCTCCCGGTTTCCCGGGTCAGGTCAAAGATATTCTCGATATCCTGCCAAAGGTCTTCGCTGCGCAGAAATGGAAATACTTCCGGAGCCAGCCCTGCTACCCGGGAGTAGAGGTAGGAACCCTCGATGTTTTCTCTTGGCATAAAATCGTGCCTCCGGTTAAAGGCATTGAGAATTATGAATATTACGCTAAGCAGCAGCGCCATTTTAAGGATTCCGAAAACACTGCCGAGCAGCCTGTTTATAAAACCCAGTGCAATGACATCAAGGAACCGGCTGATCAGGAATGCGACAACATTGATAGCTATGGCAATCCCGATAAATGTGATAGTGAACGAAACAAGATGGATATATGGAGAAGAAACGTTCATGGTATGCACCAGCCAGTCGGCCACCGCTCCTGAAAATTTGAACGCTCCCCAGATACTCGCGATCAGGGCGATGAAAGATGCAATCATAATGATCAGCCCCCTGGTGAAACCCCGGATGGCCCCCCAGACTAAAAGCAAAATAATTATAAGATCCAGGTAATTCAACACTGTAATTTAAAATTCAGAGAAAGGACGGATAAATTGGTGGTCCGGGACAGGTTCCATGCTTGTAATTATTTGATAGAGACAGGAATCTTCCATAAAGCCAGGGCATTACATGTTCTCATTTGTCTGTAAATATAGTTATTATCTGATTTAATCAATTCCGGATGCAGCATTTTGCCCTTTTTCGCCATATTCGGCCAGGTTTTGTCTGTCCCGGGCCCGGTTACCTGGCTGGTTTCGACTTGTTTGCCATA
>SKQJ01000280.1 GCA_007119075.1 Bacteroidales bacterium
AAAAAATGGTGTGCAAAAATCAGGATGGCTGCATACTGGAAAAACCAGCCCAGGCCGTAATAATATATTCGCGGATAAGTCCCGGGAACATAACCGTCCCTCGGGGCAAAATAATCCAGCACCAGGGGCCTGAGAAAGGCCATCAAAACTGTCGCGGAAGCATGAAGCCCGGGAGTATTGGCGAAAAGGTCTATGGAAATCCCGAGAATAAAACCCAGGCTCAGCAACAACCATCCTGGTGTTTCAAACGGAAGCAGGAGTATAAACAGCACATACATATAGGGATTGACGAACCCGCTGAACTGAAGGTTGTTGAGAATGAAAACCTGAAACAAAACAAGTATCATTATCCTGAATATGTTCCGTGGCAGCACCTTGATCATAGACTTCCGTTTCTTTGCAGTTCCAGTAATTCTTCTCTGAAAATGTTCTCTATTACATAAACATGGGTCAGTTTTCTGAAGTCAGTGGACAGCTCAATCACCGCGGTATAGAAATTCCCTCCCCTTATTTCAAACTCCGATATGGTCCCCACCATAATGCCTTCAGGGAAAATTGCCGAAAACCCGGAAGTAACAACCGTATCGCCGGTATTTATGGTTACATGGTGAGGCAATTCGTGCAGCAGGGCGGAGCGGGGATCTTTGCCGTCCCAGTGCAATGAACCGAAATAGCCCGTATTCTTCAGCCGGGAGCTTATCCTCAGGTCATTGTTGAGCACTGGTATAATGGTGGAAAAGTGATTGGATACCCCCGTGACGATGCCCACCACCCCATCAGGAGAAATGACTGCCATATCCGGTTCGATCCCGTGAAGCGCCCCCTTGTCTATGCTTATAAAATTGTTCTGTTTGTTGACCGAGTTTGATATCACCCTGGCGGGTATAAAACTATACTGCCGGAGCCAGGCCGAATCAAATTCAACACTTTTAGCGGGACGAATGCTGAGCTTGTATGAAGACATCAAATCGTTCCTGAGCCTGATGTTTTCTTCCGCC
The DNA here is from genome assembly GCA_007119075.1 of Bacteroidales bacterium. Classification (GTDB taxonomy): domain Bacteria; phylum Bacteroidota; class Bacteroidia; order Bacteroidales; family PUMT01; genus PXAP01. The sequence goes on from SKQJ01000280.1 coordinate 999, forward strand.
AATGCCTTGTTTGTCTCATTCAGGTAAATATACTGCCTGAATGAGAAGATGCGTGAATCCACGTATCCGCTGATATTTCTTGAAAAGTTGAACACCAGGGCTTTCTGGTAGTAATTATTTTGAAAAACCAGGGTGAGGGCAACTATTTCAAAAAATATAAAGAGAATAAAAAAATGGTTATTAAGTATGAATCTTAATAGGTTTCGCATTACATAAAACTCTCTTTATCTCATGAGAAAAGAAAATTTATCGACATTTTTCAGCGCAATCGCTGTTCCCCTTGCAACTGCATGAAGAGGGTCTTCTGCTACATGAAAAGGAATATCGATCTTATCCATCAGCCTTTTTGACAGGCCTCTCAGCAGGGCTCCTCCCCCGGCAAGGTTTATGCCTCTTTGCACTATGTCGGCATAAAGTTCCGGGGGCGTTTGCTCCAGGACATTGAGTATGGCAGATTCAATTTTAGTTATCGATTTATCCAGGCAGTGGGCTATTTCCTGGTACGATACGGGTATTTCAACGGGCATGGCGGTCATAAGATTCGGCCCCCGTACAATAAAATCGAGCGGGGGATCATCAAGGTCAGGCAAGGCCGATCCCACATGGATTTTAATTTCTTCGGCCGTACGCTCACCTATCTTGATATTGTGCTGATGTCTCATGTAGGTCTGTATGTCGGTTGTGAAGCCGTCTCCCGCGACTCTTATGGACTTATTGCAAACGATCCCGCCAAGGGCCACTACGGCAATTTCGGTTGTGCCGCCCCCGATATCGATTATCATGCTGCCGTCGGGCGCCTCGACATCGATGCCGATGCCGATCGAGGCGGCCATTGGCTCATAAATGAGAAATACGTCCCGGCCTCCGGCATGTTCTGATGAATCCCTGACAGCCCTGACTTCGACTTCGGTGCTTCCTGACGGGATGCAGACCACCATCTTGAGAGACGGGGTAAACAACCTGGGCTTGGTATTGATCATTTTGATCATGCCCCTTATCATTTGCTCGGCGGCATTGAAATCGGCAATTACCCCGTCCCTGAGGGGCCTTATTGTTTTCAGGTTCTCATGTGTTTTCCCGTGCATTTGTCTTGCCCGTTCGCCGATCGCAACGAGTTTGCCGGTTTTCTGATCAATAGCCACAATCGAGGGTTCGTCAACTACGATTTTGTCATTATGTATAATTATGGTATTTGCAGTTCCGAGATCAATGGCAAGTTCCTGAGTAAGAAATGAAAATAAGCCCATGTCAGATATTTGTTAATTTTTTTACTGGTTTTGATATCCGGGAATCTGATCAGCTGTTAATGCCTGAAATGCCTCACTCCTGTAAATACCATTTTTATGTTGTTTTTGTTACAAAATTCGATGGAATCCTGATCCCTTACCGAACCTCCGGGCTGAATGACCGATGTAATGCCGGCTTTTGCCGCAATCTCTACCGAATCGGAGAAGGGAAAAAAAGCATCTGAGGCCATAACAGCGCCCCGCAGGTCAAGGTTGTTGCTGCCGGCCTTGGCTATTGCCTGGCGGAGTGCATCCACCCTTGAAGTTTGTCCTGTTCCGCTGCCCAGAAGCTTCCTGTTTTTTGAAATAACAATGGCGTTTGATTTGGTGTACTTCACGATTTTGTTGGCAAACAAGAGATCGCTGATCTCGTCATCAGTTGGTCTGCTCTCAGTCACCACTTTCAGGTCCGCAGCAATCTCGGTCTTCACGTCCCTGTCCTGCACAAGGATTCCTCCCATGGCACTTTTTATAACCTGTTTTGGCATTTCAATATTGTCATTCACCAGTATTATCCGGTTTTTTTTCTGCTTCAATACAGACAGGGCATCCTCCTGGTAGGCGGGAGCGACGATTACTTCAAAGAACAGTTTATCTATCTCTTCGGCCGTTTCCCGGTCAACCGGACGGTTTGTCACAAGCACTCCGCCGAAGGCGGATACGGGGTCGCCGGCAAGCGCATCCAGCCAGGATTGTTTCAGGCTTTCGCCGGAAGCCACACCGCAGGCGTTATTGTGTTTGAGTATTGCAAAGGTTGTTTCTTCGAATTCCGAGATCAGCTGACAGGCGGCATCAATATCCAGCAGATTGTTGTAGGATATTTCCTTGCCGTGCAGCTGCCGGTACGGCGGTTCAGACGGGCCATGCCAGGCGGCCGACTGATGGGGATTCTCACCGTACCTGAGCTCCGTTTTGTTGCCATAGGTTATTACGGGCACGGACGCGCTCCCGTTGCCGGCGAAAAAACCGTGGATGGCGGTATCGTATTGTGAAGAAACCCTGAATGCCTCCCCTGCAAGGCGTTTCCTTTCCTCAAAGGATGTGGATCCTCCTTTTTCAAGTATCCCTGCAAGATCGTTATAATGATCCCTTGAAGGTATGACCACCACATCCGTGAAGTTCTTGGCTGCGGCGCGAATCAGCGAGATGCCCCCTATGTCGATCTTTTCAATTATTTCTTTCTCTGTTGCTCCCGATTCGAGAGTTTCGGCAAAAGGATACAGATCGACGATAACCAGATCCAGGCCGGGGATTTCGTATTTTTCCAGCTCTTCCATGTCGGAAGGCTCGTTTCTTCTTGCAAGTATCCCTCCGAATATCTTCGGATGGAGTGTTTTTACCCTTCCGCCGAAAACGCTCGGATAGCCTGTGATCTCTTCTACCCGGGTAACTTCGGATGTTATTTTCTCAATAAAATCGGCCGTGCCGCCGGTCGAATATATTTTTACGCCCAGCCCGCCGAGCAAACGGATAATATTATCGAGAGAATCCTTGTTCCATACTGATACAAAGGCAGTGGTGATGTTTCTTAATTCACTCATAAACAGGGGGTTATTTTTCCAAGTGCAAAGTTATATAAAAAGTTAAATAATTTACGGTGTCATGGCTATAAAATCTGATAAAATAAAACCGCCTGCCCGGTAGTTTTAATTACCTGATGCCGGGTTAGGAAATCCTGCAATTTGTATTAAATTAACCCGAAAAATCATTAGGTTTGTTCTCCCTGAATAAAAAATTGTCCCCGGGCGACGATTTACTAAAATGATAAACCCGTAATACAGGATAAAGTGATATTTGTTAAGCTGCTGAAAGAGAGTTTTGTGTTTGCATACGGCTCGGTTCTGGTAAACAAGCTGCGCACCCTGCTGTCGCTTCTCGGCATTACAATCGGGATATTTGCCATTATTTCCGTTTTTACCATAGTTGATTCGCTTGAAAGGAATATAAGGGAAAGCATCGCCCAGCTGGGTGATGATGTTGTCTATGTTCAGAAGTGGCCATGGGCATTCGGTGCCGATTATCCATGGTGGGTCTACATGCGCCGGCCCGTTCCCGATCTCCGCGATTATGCTGAGATCAGCCGCCGGTCGGCCACTGCAGGCAACGTCGCTTTTTCGGTTTCTACCAGATCGCAGGTCAGATACGAAAGCACTTACCTGAATAATACCGTCATCTGGGCCAATTCACATGATTTCCAGGAAATAAGGCACTTTGATCTCTTGCGGGGAAGATATTTCACGCCCTATGAATCATCTGCCGGCCGAAGCCTCGCAGTGATCGGTTATGATATAGCCCGTAACCTTTTCGGGGATGAGGATCCTGTTAATAAGGAGATCCGTATTTCAGGAAGAAAAGTAACAGTAATCGGCGTTGCCCGACAAGAAGGCTCGAGCATGCTGGGAGGCGGAAGCATGGATGAAATGGTCCTGCTGCCCCTTAATTTTGCCCGAACCATTTTTAATATCAGGTCAGACCAGTTAAATCCGATGATTATGGTCAAGGCCGTTGCCGGGGTCCCCAACCAGGAGCTTATCGACGAGCTTCGGTTTATACTCAGATCAGCCCGGAGGCTGCCTCCAGCAACCGATGATAACTTCGCCCTTAACCAGGCAAGCGCAATAACCCGCGGTCTGGATCAGATCTTTGTGATGATCAACCTGGTAGGCTGGATCATTGGCGGGTTTTCCATCCTTGTGGGCGGATTCGGCATAGCCAATATAATGTTTGTTTCAGTCAAGGAGCGCACAAATATTATCGGAATCCAGAAATCGCTCGGAGCAAAGAACTGGTTCATACTCCTGCAGTTCCTGTATGAATCTGTCCTGCTGGCTCTGGCGGGTGGTGTGCTCGGACTGCTGTTTATTTTCATCGGGACCCTGCTGGTGAGCCACCTCAGTGAATTTACAATTACCCTCACCCTGGCCAATATCATTCTGGGATTGTTTGTTTCTGCGGTAATCGGCATTATTGCAGGCTATGCTCCCGCATACAATGCTTCCAGGCTGAACCCGGTCGAGGCCATTAACCATACCTTCTGATCCCTCAGGCCAGCAATCCATAAAACAGCCGTCCGATCGAGAAATATATCAGCAATCCCATAAGGTCATTCGAGGTGGTTATAAAGGGCCCTGTCGCCAGGGCCGGGTCGATTTTGAATTTATCCAGCATCAGCGGAACCATGGTCCCGAAAAGCGAGGCAAATATAATGACTGAAAATAGTGCCGAACTAACGGTAAGGGTAAGGGCAAGCGAGCTGTCCACCAAAAGGTTGTACGTCAGCATAAGCAAAGCAAGCGTCATTCCGTTCATAAGTGCCACCGAGAACTCCTTCAACAGCCTGCTGACGGTCTTTGACAGCTGAATGCTCTGGTTTGCCAGGCCCTGCACGACGATGGACGAGGACTGCACCCCTACGTTTCCCGCGGTAGCGGCAATAAGAGGCATAAAAAATGCCATTTCAGGATACACGCCGAGATCGGCCTCAAAAAGCCCGATCAGCTGCGATACGATTATCCCTCCGGCAAGACCAACCAGAAGCCAGGGCAGACGGGCCCTTGTCAGTATCCACACCCTGTCGTACGATTCGACATCCTCGGAGATACCTGCAATGAGCTGATAGTCTTTTTCGGCTTCTTCCTTGATAACGTCGACCACATCGTCGATCGTTATCCTCCCTGCAAGCCGGCCGATATGATCTACAACAGGCAGGGCGACAAGGTCGTATTTGTGCATTATATTCGAAACTTCCTCCGACGGGGTGTCGGTTCTCACGGAAATTATATCGGCTTTAAGCAGGTCTTTTATGTATGAATGCCTCGAGCTGAGAAGGAGCTTTTTCAGGGAAAGGATGCCTTTGAGCATCTCGTTGTCATCCACCACATACACAAAATATACTTCATCAACCTCTTCGGCCTGTATTCTCATTTCACGGATGCTCGTCACCACATTCCAGTTTTCATTTACCTTTATGAGCTCCTTGGCCATCAGCCCGCCCGCCGTGTCCTCGTCATAGGACAGCAGGTCTACAATGTCGCCGGCATGTTCGACATCCTTTATCTGGGAGAGGATCTCGACTTTCAGCTCATCGGACAGCTCGCCCAGCAAATCGGCCGCATCATCCGTATCCATGTAATTGACCAGCTGACTGGCTATCATAGTGCTGGGGAGTGATTTCACCACTCTTTTCCTGTCGTCGATATCCAGCTCGGTAAGCACATC
>SKQJ01000369.1 GCA_007119075.1 Bacteroidales bacterium
AATACGTATTTCCTTTTCCATTGCGATTTTTTATAGATTTTTTGAAGGATCCGGCGTGACGGGTCAGATGCCCGATTTGCCGTCCAGGTCAAAAGACATAACCTTGACATCCAGTCCCCCGATCCCCGATAAATCCCGGTACAGATCGTCCCAATCGGAAGCGCTTCCTTTTAGCTCAAGCAAAATAAAGGCATTACGGCTGCAAATGTCATCTGAAAGCTCGTGGAATCCGAGCCTGGTCTTGATACAATGGGCATGCCTGGAAAGAACGGCCTGCGTACGCCGGGATTCCTTGATCCTGTCGAAAACATTGATCCCGAGAATTCTCAATTCGTTCATTATGCTGTTATTTATATTGACTTTTCAGGGGGGCTCGCGGCCGGTCATTTAAAAATAAAGGTCCCTCTGTCCCTGCCTTATCAGCTCAATTCGACGCCTGATCTCCGGCAAATTGCTGTTTCCCCCGAGTTCCTCCAGGTTTTTTCCGATCACTTTCCATCCTTTCTCGGCAGTGGCGGGGGGGGCGTAATCCTCCAGATATTCCGCAAGGGTGAGGATGGCATTTGGGGTGCAGAAGCGCTTGATAAAGCCGGGAACTGAAAACTCCATAAAATGTTCGCCCGTACGTCCTTTCCTGTAACAGGCAGTGCAGAATGAAGGCAGATACTCGTCCTCCAGAAGCTCATCGATGATCTCGTTAAGCGACCGGGGATCGTTGATCCTGAACTGCTCCTTGTTCAGGTCCTGCTCTTCATTGATGCTGTCGCCATAGCCGCCCAGCTCCAGTTTTGTGCCTCCGTCGATCTGGGATACCCCGAATTTCATAACCTCCCTTCGAACCATTGCATTTTCCCTTGCAGTAAGGATCATGCCGGTGTAGGGAACAGACAGCCGCAGAATTGCCACAAGCCGGATGAATTCTTCGTGGCTGACCATGTAACGCGGATCTACGGAAGCGGCAGATGCATCCTGTATGCGGGGGAAGGAGATCGTGTGGGGCCCCACCCTGTAGCATGCCTCAAGATGATTTGTGTGTCTTACAAGACCAAGCACCTCGAAACGCCAGTCGTACAACCCGAATAAGGCGCCTATTCCCACATCGTCTATCCCGGCCTCCTGGGCCCGGTCGAGAGCGGTGAGGCGGTAATCAAAATCAGCTTTCTTTCCGCCCAGGTGATATTTCCGGTAAGTATCCCGGTGGTATGTTTCCTGGAATATCTGGTAAGTGCCGATACCCGCATCCTTAACTGTCCGGAACCCGTCAATATCAAGAGGCGCGGCATTTATGTTCACCCTCCTGATCTCTCCGTTGCCTTTTTTTACCGAATAAACTGTTTTCACCGTATGGGCTATATACCCGGCATCATATGAGGGATGCTCGCCGTAAACCAGTATGAGCCTTTTCTGGCCGTTATCCTCCAGCGCTTCGACCTCCCTGACCAGCTGCTGATCGGAGAGCGTCTGACGGACCGCAAACTTGTTTGAGGTCCGGAATCCGCAATAGGTGCAGTTATTGGTGCATTTGTTGCCCACGTACAGGGGGGCGAACAGCACTATCCTGTTTCCGTAAACCTTTTTCTTGAGCTCCCGGGCACCTTCCTTTATCTCCTCGACAAGTCCGGGATCGGTCGCATTTATCAAAACCGCAGTTTCCTCCAGTGTAAGCCGCTTTTTGTCCAGCGACATAGATATTATCTCCCTTACCCGTCCCGGGGATGAACTGGTATTGCGGATCAGATCCCACAACTCAGCCGGATCAATGAAGGGCTTCATTCTCTGATCTTTAATACTGCATATTTCGGGATAAAATTTCACGATGGCAAGGATAATCTATTAAAGCATTGAATTACTGAATTTCCACAGACGAAATTAGTTTAAAAATATCTATTTGTTGAGCCCCGGGGATGGTTTTTTTCCCGGTCTGTAAATTAATAACTAATGATCGGGGTTAATAGTATTACAGTGCCCAGCTTACAGGCTCTTTTCCCCGGCTGGCCAGAAAAGCATTGGCCCTGGAGAAGTGGCGGCATCCGAAAAACCCGTTATATGCAGAAAAGGGAGAAGGATGCGCAGCCTCGAGCACGAGATGGTTCCGGCTGTCGATCAGGGCCGCTTTTTCCCGGGCATAGCGGCCCCAAAGCATGAAAACTATATCAGAATATCTGGAGGAAAGCAGGGAGATGGCTGAATCAGTAAATTTCTCCCAGCCCCTGTTCTGGTGGGATCCGGCATGACCGGCTCTTACAGTAAGTGTCGCATTCAGCAGGAGCACCCCCTGGCGGGCCCATTGCTCCAGATTGCCGTGCCGGGCGGGAGGAATACCCAGATCGTCATTAAGCTCTTTGAATATATTCTTCAGCGAAGGAGGGGGATTGATTCCGTCCGGCACTGAAAAACACAGTCCATGGGCCTGACCTGGTCCGTGATAGGGATCCTGGCCAAGAATCACAACTTTGACCTTATCGGAGGGGGTCAGATCAAAGGCGTTGAAGATAAGCCTGCCGGGCGGATATATGGTAAATTTTGACTTCTCCTCCAGAAGGAAATTTTTGAGCTCATAAAAGTAGGGAGCGCAGAATTCATCCCTTAAAAGCTCTTTCCATTTTTCATCTATGGCTGGACTTATATGTGCCGGTGAATTTTCCTGCATTGCGCTTTTGAATGGGACAGAAGGTTTCAATGCACGGGAGAATGAGTCAATAGATCAGCTCTTCTGTCTCCTCCCTGGCCTCGAACAATTCTTCCATCAGATCATAGCCGTTGGTGTATATGGCGTCATTTCTTATTTGCTTATGGAAATATACCGTGGCCTGCTTTCCCTCCAGCTTGTTATTGTATTCGAACAGATGCAGGGCCAGGTCAATATCACATGATGAGGCGGGGCAGTCGCCGCCTGGCCGCCTGATCTGAACCATGCCGCGATAATACTTGTTGCCGGAAATGACATGAATTGCATAAATGCCATCGGGGGGAACAAGCTTTGTGTCCTCTTCGACCGGCAGACAAAGGGTGGGGAAACCTTTTTGCTGCAGCTCGCTGCTGCCCTTTCCAAGGGTGCCTTTTATTATATAATGATGATCAAGATAAGCATTGGCTCTCTGTATGTTCCCGGCCAAAAGGGCCTTCCTTATCTTGGTTGAGCTTACCGTTTCATTGTCAATGTCCTGCTGGGGTATTTCCTCGACCTCAAAATTAAAGTATTTCCCGAGTTCGTAAAGATGTTCATAATCACCCTCACGGTTATGCCCGAAATGATGATTGAAGCCTACGACGATCTTTCGTGCACCAAGCTTGCTTACGAGAATCCTCCTGATAAAATCGGCCGAGCTCATTTTCGAGAACTCAAGCGTAAATTCAACAATGATCAGGTGATCCAGTTTAGTAGTCTTGAGCAGCTTTATCTTTTCGCTCTGCGAATTTATCAGTTTCAGGTTCCTTCCTGCGGTCTCGGGATATAAAACCTTCCTCGGATGGGGATGAAAGGTGATAAGCACCGACTCGCCGTCAGCCTCGCGAGCAGTTTTTCGCAGTCTGTTCAAGATAGTCTTATGCCCTATATGAACCCCGTCAAATGATCCCGTTGTTATGACCGGATTCGGGATTTTAAACTCCCGATCCAGGCCGTAATGTATCTGCATCTGTCTGTCTTATTTATAACATCTTAAAAACCGCCACTTTATGATGGCAGGTTTTGAGGCGGCTGATTTAGGCGCGAATTTACTAAACTGAGCTGTTTTTTTTGACAAAGTAGGCGACTTTTTCGAGCGATGTGATCATATCATAATCTTCCAGGTAAACATTCCCTGATATATTCAAGGGAACAGATGTAAAATTGAGTATTCCCCTGATACCTGCCATAACAAGGGATTCGGCTGTGCGTACGGCATGATCGGGAGGCACGGTGAGTATGGCAATGGTGATATTCAGCTCCCTGACAAGTTCGGGAAGCTGATGGACCGGATAACAGTTTACACCGGAAATAACCCGGTTGATCTTTAAAGGGTCTGAATCAAAAGTGGCCACTATGTTCAGCTTGGAACGTTTTCCCATAAAATACCCGGTAATTGCCCTTCCGAAATTTCCTACCCCGATGACTGCCACGTTCTGGCCCTTTCTTGTATCCAGGACCTGTCCTATTACCTTGATAAGCTCGTTGATATCATATCCTTTTTTCAGGCTTGTCGAGTAACCCATGAGCATAATGTCCCTTCTGACCTGTACGGCGGTCAGATTGAGCATGCCCGCCAGTTCATGGGAATAGATGTGGGTCTTGCCCCTGCCCAGACAATCGAGCAATAATCGTCTGTACTGGCTGAGCCTTTCAACAGTTTTACCCGGCAACTTCATAATAATAATAATAAAAATAATAAAAATAAAAACATTTCCTGTTATTCTATTTACACTCATCCATGGCGCCTTTCCCGGATTGAAGCCGGTGATCCTGTAAACGATGTCACCTTGGAAATTCAAGCCGGAAAACAGTCCCCTCACCCGGTTGGCTTTCAAGGTCTATCTCACCCTTGTACAGCGTTATGAGTTTTTTTATTATAGATAATCCCAATCCGCTCCCGGTAATATTTTTTGTCCGTTCATTCCTGATCCGTACAAACTCCTTGAAAAGACGGGGTATCTCCTCCTTCTCCATACCGATCCCGGTATCCCTGATGGTGATCAATACCCGGTCCGGCCGGTCCTCAATGGAGAAATCTACCCGGCCCCCTTCAATATTATACTTTATCGCATTGGACAGCAGATTGTTGAAAATAATCTCAATTTCCTCTTGATCGGCTTTATACATGACCTCTTCGGGGCTGTCAAGATATATTTTAACATCCTTCTGAATAGATATAGGACCCATGGTATCGATCGAAAGCCGGGCGATGTCGACAAGGTTTACCGGGACGATTTCCCTGTGCTTCTTGCCCGATTCTATTTTTGTAAGATCGAGAAGGTCCATAATCAGGTTACGCATTCCTTTTACCCGTAACAGCGACCTCTCAATAATCTTATCATATGCCTCAAGATCGTTTCCGGCCTGCCGGTCTCTTATAATGCGCAAATAGCCTTCGATGGCGTTAAGGGGTGTTTTCAGTTCGTGTGAGAGAACCGATAGAAACTGGAACCTGATCTGCCTGCCCTCCCGGTTCAGTTTCCTGGTCATCCGTTTCAGGAAAATATGCTTTGTGACGCTCTCTATAGCAGAACGCAATTCCTGGGGAGTAAACGGCTTTGGAATAAAATCATGGGCGCCCTGGTTTGTTGCCTTGACCGCCAGCTCGAGCGATGCATATGAGGTTATCATTAAAACGACGGTTTCCAGCCGTTTGCTGTTAATATACTGCAATACTTCAATCCCCGGTATGCCGGGCAGTTTGTTGTCAAGCAGTATTATGTCGGGTACGCCCGCATTCAGAATGCCGATTGCATCCTCTCCGTTATGCGTTTCCTGCACATCAAAGCCAATATTGTCATCCATGAAGGGAAAACCCACGAAATGTTTGGACAGGATTCGGTTAATCCCCGAACAGATGCCCGGTTCATCATCGACGACGAGGACCTTGAGCTTTTCCATGTTACAGTTTCAAGAGTTTTATTATTTCCCTGTTCAGCTGGTCGGCCCTTATCCCTTTTTCAATATAAAGATCGGCTTTTATCCACCTGCGCTCTTCCTCGGTATTCACCCCGAACGACATGCCGGTTTCGGCTGTGACCGCAGTTGCAATTATTACCGGGACATCGGGGTATTTCTTTTTTAATTTGAATGCAAGGATAAATCCGCTGTCCTCCTGTTCCATCATAAGATCGAGTATCGCCAGGTCCGGCCTGAATGTATCCAGCAGCTTTTCAGCTTCCTGCTGACCTTCTGCGGTAATTACCCTGAACCCGAACTGCTCTATGTTAAGCCGTGTCTGAAAAAGATAATCTTCATCATCGTCAACCAGCAGGATTGTTTTTGAATTGTTGTCCATGTTCTGCATTATGAAAAGTTATAAATTGTTTACCGGAAGAGTTACGACGAATGTGGTGCCGGTTTCGCCCATTGCGGGATCTGCATTGGTGGCAAGGTTTATCTGTCCGTTGTGCATTTTGACTATGCCGTAGGCAGTGGCCAGTCCAAGCCCTGTCCCCTTGCCTATTCCCTTGGTTGTATAAAAAGGCTCGAATATTTTTTCCTTGTCTGCCTCTTTGATGCCCGTTCCCGTGTCGCTGATAAGGAATTTGGCGTCAGTGCCGTCACACCTGATGTCTATTTCAAGCCGCCCGCCTTCGGGCATGGCTTCAACGGCATTTTTAAACAGGTTGGTAAGTGCCTGGATTATCTGTTCAGCATCGACTTCCGCAGTCGCATGAAGCAGCCCCTCCCTGATAATTTCTACTTCCACGTTCCCGGGAACAATGATTGCATCAAGCGCCTGTTTTACAAGACTTTCAAGCCGCACCTCGATCGGATTGACCTGATTTTTACGCGCAAAGTTCAGCAATCCCCCTACTAT
>SKQJ01000104.1 GCA_007119075.1 Bacteroidales bacterium
ACCAAAAAGACGGAAAGCTCACTGTCCCTCTTAATGAGTACCCGGTATACATGATTTCCCCGGAACTGACTGCCTATGAACTGCACCAGGCTGTTTACGGCGCCAAAATCGAACACATTTCCGCATTAAGCTTTTATGCTTCTTCCCTTACCCGTCCGGCCTGTGAGGATCAGGTGCTTCATCTGCGAATGGACAACCATATCAACCGCACGGTAAGAGGAAATATAACCGTATCGGTTGAAGGGAAAATTGTTGGCAGCCAGGAATTCAGTTCACGCCCTGGTTTGAAAGATATTTATATACCGCTCGGTGCGCTTGCGTCGCGCGAAGACGGAATTTATCCCGTTTTGATCGAAGTTGATTCGGATGCCGGCAGATATTCACGCCTCCAGTTAATTCAGCGGGCCCTGTTTTCAAGAGGATCCAGGCTTATAGACGGAAAGCTTGACGATTGGCAGGATTCCCGCCCGGTTGTTATCGACAGTGATATGCTTAAGAAAGGTACCGACCTTACCAGGTACCTGTTCAATCCCACCCTGGAAATACCCGGAAATGAACTGCCGGAAGAGGCAAGGGTAGCCGCCCGGATCTATACCTCATATGATGATGATTATATTTATATAGCGGCGGAGGTGCTGGAAGACACCCTGATGAATACCGCAGGCAGGAAAGCTATGGTCAACGGCGTGGAAACCGGTTACATTGAGGGAATGCCCGGAGGGTTGATGCATCCCCGGTATACCGGCGATATCCTGATGCTTGGTTTTGGCTTCAGGGACCGGGTGCCGGGTTTCGGCCGTCAAATGGATGATCCGCTGGCATGGAAAGGTCAGTTTTATGATACCGATTATTTGTACCTGGCATATACATCTGAAAACGGCAGCCGGCTTATCCGGCAATGGGGCGCCGACACCCCCAGGCAAAATGGCTTCCAGACCGATCCCGTTGAGGCCGTTGATAGTGTGCCGGATTCAAGAATTGCTATAGAAAGGGATTATGATACTAAAACTACTGTTTATGAAATTGCCATACCCAGGGAGGAGCTGTCACTGTTCTGCGAACAGGAGCAGTCGCTGCGGTTCGGTTTTGTGCTTGTCAACAATGAGGGAGCGGGTACCTCAGGCAAGCTCCAATGGTCGGAAGCTGCCGGTGTTTTCGATTACTGGCTTAATTCCGGTTCGTATGCACCTACATGGGATTCAAATCTGCCCTGCCAGACCTACTTTGGCATAATCAAGTGAAAAGCTTAACAATAATAATAAATGCAATGGCAAAAAAACCTGTTCTCTTTCTCCTGAGCATGATCTTCAGCGCAATTATCTTGGCACCGGCAGCAATTGAAGCAAAACCGGTAATGTTGAAAGTACATGCCGACGGCACCTTCGATATCACCGGTTCAAGTGTCTCGCTCAGAAACTGTTATCCTGCCATGGATGGCCATTCGCTCCGCCCGCTGGCAGTAAAAGTGTCTGAGGCGCAAGACAGAGCGTCTATAAGATATACCCTTGCCGGAGGCTTTCTCGAACTGTTGCTTTTCAGGCATGAAGACGGGCTGGTCATTGAGACAAAAATAGAAGGTGAAGAAATGCTGGCAGGCTCCATCTCGCCTATCGGAGGAGCAGAGGTACATGGTGCCAGCCGGTTTTTCCGTTCACCCTGGGGCATAGCTGCCGACGCCGGGATCAGGGACTGGCCCACTGAAAGGAAAAGGGAAACCAGCCATTCAATTACCGGACTTGTTCCTCCCGATGGCAATACCCTCGTGGTTTCCACAAGGGATTACCGGAGGTTCTATTCTTCTGCCCATCTTTTTCCTGCCGGCCTTACGCACGACTTTAAAAGCATTGAAGTGGCCATACATACAGAGATGATCCCCGCCACCGGCCTGCCTTCAATTTTTATCACCGAGAACGAATCTGCCTGGGAGGCTATGAGAAACGAAGCCGGTGAGGTGGCCCTTGTGATGGGTGCGCGCAACCAGACCGCTCAAACGTATCACTGGTGTTCATGGTACTACGCTTATTACTACCTGACGGAAGAAAAACTGATCGACTACATTGACGGGTTTGAAACCCTTGAGCCCCGGGTTCCGATACAAACGGTGCAGATCGATGTGGGTTATTTTCCTCATGTAGGCGACTGGCTTGAGCCAAACAGCAATTTTCCCAATGGACTGGAAGCTTCGGTGCAAAAGATCAAAGAGCATAATTACCGGGCCGGCATATGGGTGGGGCCCTATATGGCGGGCAACAGGAGCAGGCTTTACCGTGAAAATCCCGACTGGGTGCTGAGAAACAATGACGGCTCGATGGCCCATATGATAACTTTTTATGAAGAGGACAGGCTGTGGGGAGCCATGGACGAGGAGTTTTACCTGCTTGATACAAGCAACCCCGAAGTAATGGATTACCTGAGAAATGTCTTTCGCACCTTCAGGGAAATGGGCTTCACATTTTTTAAGACCGATTTCATGTTCTGGGGGGCAAAGCCATCTCACCAGGTACAGCGCCATACGCCTGGTAAAACTTCTGCCGAATACCAGCGGGAGCTATATGAAATGATAAGAGAGGAGATCGGTCCCGAATCCTTCTGGCTGGGCTGTATTTCCAATTATGCCCCGATGATCGGGTTTGTTGATGCCATGAGAATATCCTGGGACATCGGGGCCGACTGGAGCTACGCGAATAATTTTTTCCAGGAAGTCCAGGGGCAGCAGTATTTCAATAACATATGGTGGCAGAATGATCCCGATGCCATAATTCTTCGCTCGGAATTCAACCACATGGCCGATCACGAGATCGAAACCCTTGCCCTGTACATGGGAATGCTGGGTGGTGCCGTCAATACTTCGGATCTGTTTCATGAGATCCCTGAAAAATTCCTTGACATTTTCCGCTATCTGGAACCCCCGGATGAGAAAAAAACGGCCACTTTCCCTTTTATCGGAGAGCCGGGCAATATAGACGTTCTGCTCAGGGAACTGCAACCGGGCAAGGGGTGGGCTGCTCTTTTCGTAAACCGTGAGAATGCTGTATCAGCCGATATCTGGTCAGTGGAGTCCCTTATCGGGGAAAAAAACGCGACATGCTACAACTGGGATACAGGAGGGCACGAAGAACTGGGAGTGCTCAGCGATATTGTCATAAAACTGGAACCGCGGCATAGCCGCCTGCTTTATATATCGGCCGACGGCCATTCCCCGGAAGGGATAAATTTTGCCGGAAAAAAGATTAAATAAAACCCCTGTTAACCAGGTAAAAAAAACCTAAAATCATGTCCAAGCCAAATGAGTTGTTCATCAGGTTAGCAAGAACCTGCCTGTGCATGATCATGATACTGCCGGCTTTATGGAGCTTTTCCGCAGCGCAGGAATATGTGGAAGGCCTGCAGCTGGATTACAAAACACGTGCAATAGGCAACTCCTGGATAGGGCCTGTCGGAAGGCACATGCAGAACCATATTACAGATATAGAGGTATTTGATGACGGCACCGTGCGAACCAGGTCTCCCTGGGATGAGGGAGGGAATCGTTATGCCGAATACCGGGATGGCGAATTCGTGCGCAGGTTATCATCATCAACAGCCAATTCAAAGGTCGCCACAGACCTTGAAGGAAATACGTGGACCATAGAGAACTATTATGGCCGTTTTCTTGATATTCATGCCAACCATGGAGGGCATGATGCAACGGAAAGATGGCGCATCGATCCCATTCCTGAAGGAGATGATGCTCCTTATATCAAATCTTCCGATGGTCGGGAAATAAGGCTTATTGCCGATCCGTCAGCGGTTGGCATCAACAAGGCAACCGGTGAGCTGCTTGTTGCCGATAACACCGAAGCCCAGAATATCAAAATATTTGATATTTCAGGTCAGGGAGAACCGGTGCTGACCGGCACTTTTGGAGTGGAGGGAGGAATATATGCCGGTCCCACTCCCGGGGCCAAGGATGACCCTCTCAAATTCAACGGCATCACCGGCGTAGGGACAGATGCCGAAGGAAATATTTATGTTTCCCTGGATGGCTTTCCCGGCTCCCAGTCCGAGGGCGGAGGCGCCGACCTGAGGGCATTCAATCCCGATGGCACGTTGCGCTGGCGTATGGTCGGACTGATGTTTGTAAGGGCTGCCAGTGTCGATCCCCTGAGCGGGGGCACAGATATTTACTGCCCGTTTACCCTTTACAGGGTCGATTATTCAAAAGAGCCGGATCATAATATGAACGACTGGACCGATGTTGCTCTTACCATTGACCCGTTCAGATATCCCGATGATCCCAGGCTGGTAGGGGCGGTCAATACCGCTCTGGCCATTGTAAATGTGAACGGGAACAAATACATGTTCAGCACCGATATGTATAACGAGCCCCTGTTTGTCCACCGGTTTGACGGCCATATTGCCGTGCCCGTTGCGGTTATCACCGCCGGTTATGGCTGGAATGGCGACGAGGTCATAAAATTCCGCTGGAAACACAACAGGGGAAGACCTTCCACCCCAAGATGGATGTGGGTTGACAGGAACGGTGACGGCATTGCCCAGGAGGAAGAGTTTGAGCTCTTTGAACTGGGTGCGCCTGCCGAACGTAATTTTGTCAGGGGGATCAGCATTGACCGGGAGGGAGGGATTTTGCTGTCCGGAGATCATGGATACTGGTATCTGCCTGTCAACGGTTTTGACCCGCACGGCAATCCGCAATATTCAGCAGAAAGCATACGGCGGATTGAAGGTACCGGTTATAATCCGCGGGCTATGAAATGGCTTGATGATATAGATGTGATGGTTGCCGGAGAGGGTTCACACTCTCATATGAGTCATGTTCATGTATACGATAACTGGTCTGATCCTGAGAATCGCAGCAGACGGTACACGATCAGTGCACCTTCTCCTTCAACCCATCACGACCCGGTAGGAGGGGCTTTTAACTTAACAGCCGATAATGGTTACATTTATATATCCTATTCCGTTGAGGCCGGGCCAAATACTGCCTACAGGGGAGAGGTCCTGGTTTACAGTCTTAAGGACGGAGCTTACATGGGATATATAACCCCCGGTCCTGAGGTAGGCGGATATTCAGGCTGGATAGATATGCGTCAGGCAACATATGCCTATGCAAGGCCTAATGGTGAAAGGATAATAACTGTTGAAGAGGATGGGGTGGGGAAAGTTCTTATTTACGAGTGGTGCCCTCCCGGCGAAGAGTGCGGATTCGAGTGTGCCAGGGAGGTTGACAGCGTGCTGGTATCACCTTCGGAAATAATACTGGATGGCTTGCAGACCGATACCCTGCAAGCCTTGGTTTATCCCGATACGGTTTGTTTTGACAAGGTTTTCTGGTACTCCCTTAACGATTCAATAGTAAGTGTAGACAATAAAGGGGTGATTACATCAACAGGAGCGGGAACCACCTGGGTAAAGGCAGTGAGCGAACAAGAACCCGGAGTATCTGACTCATCCCTGGTAACGGTCACTTATGTTGCCGTAACGGGAATTAATTTCGGGGTGGATAGTCTTGTGCTGCCCATTGGTGAAAGTGTGGTGCCGGAGATTAATTTCATGCCGGAAAATGCCATAAACAGGAGGCTGATCTGGGAATCGTCGGATGGGACCGTTGTTTCTGTCGATCAAAACGGAAAGGTCACCGGGTTGACGGAGGGGACAGCTTTTATTAAGGCCACATCGGATGACGGCGGTTACTTTGATGAATTATTCATTCAGGTGATCCCTGTCCCCGTCACCGGAATTAAATTTGACCCCGGATATGCGGGAATATGGGTTGGAGATTCTCTCAGGCCCGACTACGTGATATTTCCGGGTAACGCGGGAAATAAAGATGTCTTGTTTGAGATTGCCGATACATACATTGCAAGTGCCGATAGCAGCGGAATGGTACGGGGCCTGTCCCCTGGCAGGACGAGTCTCATTGTCACTACAGTTGACGGAGGATATGCTGACAGCTGTGTCATTCATGTTCCTGAAGAGAATGAATACGCTAATCTGGACATCGGAAATCCTTGCGGCAAGGGTAGTATGGAGGTTTCGGCCGACCTGGAATACACGGTCAGGGGAAATGGTGTGGATATCTGGCACAGTTCAGATGAGTTTCATTTTGTTTACCGGAAAAACACCGGCAACACGGTTATGATAGCAAGGGTAAGGTCGATGACCAATACAGACGGATGGGCCAAGTCGGGCGTCATGATAAGGGAAAGCCTTAAGTCCGGCTCCAGGCATGCCATGATGGTGATAACTCCTTCCAATGGCTTCTCCTTTCAGAGAAGAACGGAGACCGACAGCCCCAGTGACCATACAACCCCTGGCGGCGGACACAGAGCTCCCGGGTGGGTGAAAATCATCCGGGAGGGCAATACCTTTTCCGGCTACAGGTCGGCCGACGGCAAAAACTGGACCCTCGTGGGCAGTGAATATATTGAGATGGGAGAAGAAATTCACGCCGGTCTTGCCGTTACAGCCCATACGAGCGACTGCCG
>SKQJ01000328.1 GCA_007119075.1 Bacteroidales bacterium
GGGCCCGCAGTAAAAAACACCCCGCACCCTCTTCGCCTGAAACGTCCCGGGCTCTCTTCGTATGAGCCGCATAAGGCTTTCTCCGTCTGAGCGTCCCGGACCCTCATCGTCTGGGCCGCGACCGAGAGCTATTGGCCCTCTTCTGCCGAAAGTGAAATACTTGTTTTTTAACAAGATATTTCACTTCTTTCATCATTTCTGGCTTAAATTTGTTATAAAAGGTAAAAACCGGGGACAATGCAAAGAATATTATTCCTTTCCGCTTTAAGCTTCCTGCTTCTTTTTTCATGCCGGGAAAAACATCAGGATAGCTTCATTATGACAGTCAGTCGGCCGGTCCCTTCCGGGGAAATGGGTCAGAGCCTTACCCACGAACACATACTGGTCGACTGGATAGGCGCCCGGCAAAGCGGTCCGCACCGATGGGACAGGGATTCCGTGGCAGAGAGGGCACTCCCGTACCTGATGGAGATCAGGGAACTGGGAGTTGCAACCTTCATCGACTGTTCCCCCGCCTACCTTGGAAGAGACCCGCATCTTTTAAAGTATCTTTCTGAGAAGACAGGCCTTCATATATTAACCAATACAGGTTATTACGGGGCCGTTGACAACCGGTTTATCCCCCCTCATGCCTGGGATGAAACCGCAGAAGAGCTTGCCGGCAGATGGACCCGGGAATATGAGGACGGAATTGAAGGCACAGACGTGCGGCCAGGCTTTATCAAGATCGGCGTAAAGGAAGATTCTCTCCTTTCTGAGCTTCATACAAAGCTTATTCGTGCAGCAGCAATTGCCCACAAAAAAACCGGCCTTGTGATAAAATCCCACACGGGGGGAGATCTGCCCGCATTCGAGCAAATTGAGCTGCTCAACCGGGAGAATGTTTCGCCGGAAGCATTCATATGGACCCATGCCCAGAACGGATCACTTGAAAGGCAGCTTGAAGCTGCCCGGCAGGGTGCCTGGATCTCTTTTGACGGAGTTGATGTTTCTTCTTCCGGCACAGATGGAGAAACGGGAAACCTGGACTGGTATGTGTCCCGGCTTGCGGAATTCAAAAAGGCCGGGCTTCTTGAGAAAGTGCTGATATCCCATGATGCCGGCTGGTATGATGCAGGCGAGCCCGGCGGGGGAGGATATCGAGGCTATGCTGATATTCACAGGTACCTGATACCGGCACTCAGGAACAGAGGCTTTACGCCGGGGGAAATTGATATTCTCATTTCTGTAAATCCTGCAAAGGCTTTCACAGTAAAGGTCAGACAGAATTGAGAGACCTCCGGAACTCCCGGAACCGGTCTGTACGGCGTTGCCCGGACCATAGGGGATTTACAGAGATCTTCCTGACAAGGGGCAGATCCGGTTCGCGATTTAAATGATGTCAGGAAGAAAGTGGTTTACTCGAAGTCATCATAAAGGAGGTATTTCCTCCTTATCTTTTTAAAATCCTCCACATCCTGCTGCCAGGAGGCAGATATCTCGGAAGCTGTCAATCCGCTCTCGATCAGGGAACGCAAAAGACTGCTTCCCGACAGCCTTGAGAAAAAATTATTGAAAAATTCGATTTCGCGGGGAGTATTGGCATAGGCAAAAAGCAGCCATTCAAGGTTTAGCGCCCGTCTTTCTATCAGGTATTCCTCCCGGGTCCCGGTCAGATCAATGCCGTTGACTATTTCCCCGAGAAGGGGAGGAAACCTTGCCCCTTCGGTACTTACCGGAACAAACCGGAAATCGGAGTTGGTGAGCAGCGGGTGACCGAATCCCATGAAGGGAAAATGAGTACCTCTTCCCACACTCATGATGGTACCTTCAAAAAAACACAGAGAAGGGTACAGGTATATGGCCAGCTGAGTCTGAAGATTTGGTGAAGGCCTCACGGGCAGCCGGTAAAGAGTGAGATGGTCGTAATCTTCGCAGGCCACGTAACGAAGGTCGGCCTTAATGCCCCCGAACAGCCAGCCTTCCCCGTTTATCATCTTTGCATATTCAGCCACAGTCATGCCATGAACCACCGGAACCGGATGCATTCCCACAAATGACCTGTATTCCGGATCGAGAACGGGGCCGTCAACGTAGAATCCATTTGGATTGGGCCGGTCGAGAACCAGGAAGGGAATGCCGTTCTCGGCACAGGCTTCCATGACATAGTGCATTGTTGAGATATAGGTGTAAAACCTTGCGCCGACATCCTGAATATCGTATATCACTATATCCAGTTCTTCCAGATATTCTTTGGAAGGCTTAAGATTGTTGCCGTAAAGGGAGATCAGCGGCAGCCCGGTTCGCTGATCAACAGAAGTGCCGATCCTTTCGCCTGCATCGGCTGTGCCTCTGAATCCGTGCTCAGGGGTAAAGATTTTTCTTATGTCTACGCCGAGAGACAACAGGCTGTCGACCAGATGCACCTCGCCTATTATAGAGGTGTGATTGGCTACTATGCCAACCCTTTTGCCGCGGAGCCCAGGCAAGTACTGATCAAGCCGCTCGGCCCCGGTTATTACATTTCCATAGGTCGGCGTCCTTGTAGGAACATCATACAGAAGAGAACAAGTCAACAAAAAGAACATACTGACAAAGCCCAGGGCAGATAAAAAAAATTTTCTGACCAGGCCGGTCAGCCGAAGACATTTAAACATTGAAAGAAATGCTTTTTATGAAGCCCCCATCAGACTTCGTCAGATAAAACCATACGAATAAACCATAGGGATTTCATGAGATACAATGATTTTATTTTCCGGAAAATAAGGATTAATTTTTTGATTAAACAAATATTTGCGCGGATTTTATCTTAAAAAACCATCACTATCTATTGGTGGCAGCTTTCCCCGGAAAATGGCTCACTCACTTCTCAAGGGAAAAGATCGGGTACCGAAAGATATCTTTCACCGGTATCATAACAGAATGAGAGAATCCGGGAACCTTCGGGTACATCTTTTAACAGCTTTCCGACGGCTGCGAGTGAGGCGCCGGAGGAAATGCCAAGCAGTATCCCTTCTTCCCTCGCGGCCCTGAGGGCATATGAGTAGGCGTCTTCCTTTTCCACCGTGATGATTCCGTCGAGAACCGATCTTTCCAGGACCGATGGCACAAATCCCGCCCCGATCCCCTGAATGGGATGAGGACCAGGTTTCCCTCCGCCCAGAACGGGCGATAACGCCGGTTCAACGGCATATACCTTGAGGGAGGGAAAGGATTCCTTCAGCACCTGACCGACACCTGTAATATGTCCGCCGGTTCCGACACCAGTTACCATATAATCGAACCCTTCCGGGAAATGCTCAAGTATTTCGGCTGCCGTCGCTGTCCTGTGGATTTCAGGATTAGCCTTGTTATCAAACTGCATGGGGATCCATGACCCGGGGATTTGTTCTGCCAGCTCGTTTGCCCGGCTCATTGCTCCTTTCATGCCGCCTTCCCTGGGAGTAAGCTCCAGTTCCGCGCCATATGCGCTCATCAGCCTTCTGCGTTCGAGCGACATTGATTCAGGCATTACCAGTATGAGCCTGTATTTCTTGACCGCAGCCACAATTGCCAGTCCGATCCCCGTATTGCCCGAGGTAGGTTCAATGATTGTGCTGCCGCTGGTCAGAATTCCTTCCTTCTCGGCCGCCTCAACCATGGAAAGAGCTATTCGGTCCTTTATGCTTCCGCCCGGATTGTCTTTTTCGAGCTTTACCCAAACTTCATGATCTTTGCCGAATATGCTGTTGATACGGATATGGGGGGTATTGCCTATTAATTGTAATACGTTGTATGCTTTTTTCATAATAATAAGGTAAATGTTATAATAAAATTATTTCAGATGCTAAGAAATATCAGTAACCTGGTTCCCTCAAGCGGTCGGCAGTCCGGCCGGAAAGGACTCTGAATCAGCCAGGCCCGGTTAAATGAGGATCCCTTTCGGATCCGGTTATGGGGGTCAGATGGAAAAATCCATATACTCATCTTTATCCCTGCTGGCCCGTATCTTTATCGTACTGGTGTGATATACCAGCGATCCGGGGGGAACGCTTTCCGTAAGCCAGACATTGCCGCCTATCACCGAATCCCGGCCTATGACAGTTTCTCCGCCGAGCACGGTGCTGCCGGCGTAGATGATCACATTGTCCTGGATTGTAGGATGTCTTTTCCTCGCAGCCATGGACTTTTTCACAAAAAGGGCGCCGAGTGTCACTCCCTGGTAGATTTTTACGTTATTCCCGATTATGGATGTCTCCCCTATAACAACCCCGGTGCCGTGATCGATAAAAAAACTTTCGCCAATGGTTGCCCCGGGGTGAATATCGATGCCTGTCTTTCCGTGGGCATATTCCGCCATCATTCTTGGCAGCAGGGGGACCCCCTGACGCAATAGCCTGTTTGCTATCCGGTATACGGCTATCGCATGAAATCCGGGATACGCGCATATCACCTCCTGCAAATTGGAAACCGCCGGATCAAAATTGCATATGGCTTCGGCATCCTTTATGAGTGATCCGTATATAACCGGCAATTCATCGAAAAACAATCCGGTATGCTCTTCCACGCTACCTGAAAGCCTGTTGTTGAGCGAAACCAGGAGCTTCTCGAGCAGAAGCCGGGAATCCTTGAACTTGATATGGTATTGGGCCATATTTTCACAAGGGTCATTAGGAAAAAGCAGCTGGATGAGATTTTCAGTGAACCGCCGGGTTTCTCCAATATCGGGAAGAAAATCGTCAATAGAGCGGTGTTTGTTGAAAAGCTCTTCGATAAAACTTTCAAGATTTGGCATCAGTTGATATTTAATTTATTTTTTAATCCATTAATGTCATATTCAAATGAACTGTTCATCCTGTCAGACCGGCCACAGATCATTCCCAATTTATCCGGGCATCCTGGTTTCAGGAAGTAGCATGAGGAGATCCATCGCTGCTGTCATCGATTAATATTATCAGGGCCTGAAAACAATTATTCCGGATATTTCCCGTATTATTCCGGACTCTGTTTCCGGGGCATGGATATGATGCTGCCGGAAATCGGTGGGCAAAAGGCGACTTTTTGCCGGCCCGGATCAATTCTAAACAAATATAGCAAAAATCCATGGAGAATTAAAGATGTCCGGATACTGCAATCCGGCCCGGGAAGGCCGGAAAGCCCCGGGCCTGCCTGTTGGTCCGCGCCAAAATATATGTTAATTTAGCAAACGGGAAAGAAACTCACGATACAGCCAATGAACATTGAACTTAAAATAGCCAAAAGACTGGTCCGCGGGGATGAAAGGAAAAAAAGCATTTCCGGGCCCATCGTGGCTATCGCCATAGCCGGTATTGCCATCGGACTGGCGGTCATGATAATGGCGGTATCGATAGTCACCGGCTTCAAGCAGGAAATACGAAACAAGGTGATCGGCTTCGGGTCGCATATCCAGATAATAAATTTCGACTCCAATATCTCTTACGAGACTACCCCGATCGGAATACACCAGGATTTTCTTCCGGAAATAGAAAAAATACCCGAAGTCAGGCACATTCAGCCTTTTGCAACAAAGGCGGGAATAATAAGCACCAGGGAAGACATACAGGGAGTTATCCTCAAGGGCGTCGATGAAAGCTTTGACTGGTCGTTTTTCGAGCAGAACATGCAGGAAGGAGCCCGTATCGAGTTCGATGGCGAACGGATAAGCAATGAAGCAGTCATATCGAGGTCGATCGCCTCATTGCTCAGGCTTGGTTTAGGCGACAATTTCGCCATGTATTTTGTACAGGACCCTCCCCGCGCCCGAAGGTTCACCGTTTCAGGAATTTATGATACAGGCCTTGAAGAACTGGACAAGCTTTTCGTGCTGGGAGACCTCAGGCATATTCAGCGCCTCAACGACTGGGACGAAGACCAGGTGTCAGGATTTGAAATATTGCTCAGGGATTACGATAATCTTGATCGGGTGACTGAAGAAGTCGATGACATAGCCGGCCACGTGTTTACCGAAGACATGGCACGGCTGAGGGTTGTAAGCATCGGTGACAAATACCCGCAGTTTTTTGACTGGCTCGGACTTCTGGACATGAATGTCTGGGTGATACTTTCGCTTATGGTTATAGTCGCGGGATTTAACATGGTATCGGGACTTCTTATTCTCATACTGGAACGTACCAGCATGATCGGAATACTTAAAGCCCTGGGGCTTGAAAACTCAAGGTTGCGCAAAATATTTCTTTACCAGTCAGCCTTCCTTATAGCCAAGGGATTATTCTGGGGCAATATTGCAGGCATAGGCATCGGTCTTCTTCAGAAATATACCGGGGCAATCAAGCTCGACCAGGCATCCTATTTTATATCCACAGTGCCCGTCAATCTGGATCTGGTCCATATCCTGATGCTAAATGCCGGAACTATGATAATAACCATTGCAATGCTGGTCATCCCCTCCTATATAACAGGCAAAATCAGTCCGGAAAAAACCATCCGGTTTGACTGATACCGGGAATA